>FR893270.1:38289-51105 GCA_000436035.1 Prevotella sp. CAG:732
TCCCATAAACATATCAAAATCAGGCAACTCATCAGGATCTATCTTTGTAATATCTCCCCAATTCTTTAATGGATTACCTTTTTTATCTTTATGATTTGCATCAAATAAGGCAGCTGCATATTTGTCAAATTCAGAATATCCAACAACTTCATAATTTATTCCTGGAATATTCTCCTTCAAACGCTTCAAACCATATGAAGCACCACCATATCCTGCAAAGCCCTCAAATACTTTTAATTTCATTGTTATCTATAATTATGCCACATGGTGGCGAAATTTTTCAAAATGTTGTGCCAGCAAATCTCTATCTGGAGAGAATCTCCTCGGCAATATTATTTTTCTACCATTCAAACTGGTTATATATTCCTTGACCTTTTCATCGACATCAGCCATTCTTTTTCCAAAGAATTCTTCTGAAACGACAATATCATAGTCAGGAGATATACCTATCAGATTCTCGTCATAAGCTTTATGAAACAAAGGGTTTAGGCAAAGACCATTTTCGGGGTTAGTCCTATTTTTTTCATCTTTACTCCAATCAACAATGTGACTTGCCTGGAGAAGTGACGGATTATTAATACCTGTAACACAACATTGCAGATTGTAAGAAGCCAAGACTGTCCGACGGAAGAAATCCTGATTAATTCTTCGCTTAATTTCTTGAAGCCTTTCCGTACCTTTTGGAAGGTTATTTAAGTCAATTTCTAATGAATCTTCCAACTTACGATTTTTAAATTTTGCAAGTAGTACTTCGGCATCAAAAGTAAGCTGTTCCCAATTACCATAGTATTTGTCCCATACTATACCATCTAACTTACTTGTATGAGCAAGCCCCATAACACCTCGTTGTTTCATTTTAGGATCAAAACTTGCAAGATTACCAACCTTTCTCACAACAGCTGCTGCACTTCGACCAATTAACTTACCCAACTGCTGGACAAAATCTTTTGATGCAGAAAACTGTCCAAAAGGCTTACGGCAATACTCATAAAGTACCACCGTTATTTGCTCTTCTGTCCAATAATTATCTGCCGCCATTACTTCATATCATTAAATAGTTCATTGTTGTTTTGGATTTCCTCACGAGTATATTTTCTAGAAATAGTTTCTATTCTCTTCTCTAGTTCATATTTGAAATAACTTCTATCCATATACTCCAAACGCTTTGTCCCACCGATAAAGCTGAACAACTTGCGAATGTACTGTGCTCGCATATTCATTCCATCTTCCAACAAATAAGAATGCTCTTTCAAGAATTCTAATATTCCAATCATTGCTTCTCGATGTCTAATTAAAGACAAGGGACCGAAACTATTCGTTCTTAATTCTTGATTTTTAAAAAGAATCTCAGTCAACTCAAAAGGATTTTCTCGTTGATTATCTACTGAAAGATAAACACTCCACCAAGCACTTGGCAATGCCATACGAAATACACTAACTTCATTTTCAAACCAGTGATTTACGATATACTTCTCTGTAATATCGTCTTTCATCACATCTGCATGGCGTTTCTGCACATACGGAAATAAATCCACATGAGCCAAATACACCCACAAGTCTGGCAATGAAGCCAACAAAGGTGTCACTGTATCGTAAGCCTTATACAACTCCACCGCAGTCGTAAAATCATCCTCTGGGTCTAATCTATCAAGCAGACCATCTGGCTTATATACATTTGCCAAAGACTTCACCTTCGAAGGATCAAAAGGAAAGGCTTCTCCTTGATAATCAGAAACATGAATATTGCGACGCAATTCTTCCATGTATGACTTTTTAAAAACTTTCTGTAATTCCATCGTCAATCCTCCTGTTCTTCGTTTTGAGCATTTGCTATTTTCTCCAAACTATCAAGCATTCGCTTGTATGGGTCTTGCAACAACATATCCGCAGCCTTATATACCAAAGACATGTCATTTTTCAATTCACTTGTCAAGACATGCAGTTCTGCTAACCTTAGCTGTAAACTATCTGCCCACAATTTTCCGGATTCTTGGTATTCACTCAAATTACTTAAGGCATAAACCAAAGCGTTATGAACCAAAGAAGAATGGATAACTTCCGGAAAACTATTACCAATTCGTTGATACTGCACGAACAAGTCGTGTGGCAATTCTATGAGAATTCTATCGTCATTTAGATTGAACCAAGTCTTGTCGATACCATCACCTGCCTCAACGATTTGCATAAATGAGCCTGCAGCATATAGCTTATCAAACTTCACATTGGTATTCCACCATGCCAGAGGAAAGACAGCAAGCATGTCTCCTATTTCCAAATCGAAAGTAAAGCCATGATAATCTTCATTGAAATCATCATTACTATAGTTTGGTATAGACTGACATGTCGCTATAAAGCACTGAAACTCTATACGGCCATTTACTTCCGTTCTTCCCAACGTGATGTCAAAATGAGGAGTAGAAGATTTATAACAACGGCGCAGGAATGTTCCTCTGCATGTTACCTCACAAGCATATTCTGCCTTTCCCTCATTCACCAATTGGGCAATATCCTTATTACCCTGCTTAAGATCAATGCCAAATTGATACTCTGTTGCTGTTTTTACAGGATCTGACATTTGGATGCAATCATCACCCAAAAGCGGATAAACATCATCATAGATGCCTAAAACAGGATAAGGTAGTGATACATTTTTATATTTCATACAATTCCTCCGCTGATAATTTAATGGCATGTTTCATGTTGTCAGAGAATCTCACCCTCAAGCGTAGCCGCCCTTCAGCAAGGTGGACATCACGGACTATATTGCCGCTGACATTTCCTACATTTGATTCAACCACTTGCAGTTCCTCATCACTTTCTTCTCCTACAGCAAAGAAGTGAAGACGAACATTACCTATTTCATTTGATGGATGCAATACCACATAATGGTATATCTTGCCACCTTCTACCTGAGAGAAAGTTCGGTAAGGTATGCTTATCGGAGAGGCAAACAAGCCATGCTCGCCATTTTCATCTTCTGCACGTGAATCTGTTGCATTTCCAGGCTTTTGGATACCTTTTGCCTTAGGTTTCTTTTCTGCCTCACCATGTCCTGAAAGCAAATTTCCACCAGAAGTATTGGTTGCATTGGTTACTTTATTGATCAGTACATGCCCTGTCGATGGTGGGGTTGCTTTTGGCTGTATCGTCGGATTATCCTCTGCATGAGGAATATCAGTTGTATAGGAAGAGCCTTCTTCCTGAAAATCACCTGTCGGTTTTCCATCCACACTTTCAGGTGTTTCATCAACTTCTAAATCGTCATCATCGAAAGATGTCGGTATGTATAGGAAATCCTCCAAACCTTTGATATCTATTGCGATTTTGTCTTTCAAAGAAAAAGTCTTGTTCAAGCATTCATTGATGAATTCGTCAATTTCTCGCATGGCAACACGTCCCATTCCATTGGTACGTCCACCGATTCGCCAATTGGAAATTTTCCATTCATTATGAGCAGGATTCTCCATATTGCGAAGAATATCATTGCCTTTTTCACTATCGCAATAAAAGACACCATACATACCATAATTGGTCTTATCCTTCTGAGAATAGACTAACATTTGTGGAGCACGCAAATAGGCTATCTTGTCAACAGCTCCCTTGCATTTGAATACATAAAAACAAACGTGCCCCAACAATGGAAGTTCTGCTTCAAACTTCTGATACTTCTTAGAAGAGTTGGCAAATCGAACAGCATCAAAATAAGGACGTGGGTTATAGTATCCTGCCTTGCGAGTATTGTCTTCCAATGTTTCAAAATGCTGCTCCATCAAGTTTGCAATGGTGTCTTTGGTTATCTTGACTTCATCATCCACATTGACTTCAAGTTTGCCATCCCATATTGCCATCCAAAAGTTTCTGAGCACAGCCTCTATCATCTCCTTGATAGCCTCATCTTTATATTCCATCTTGAAGCCAAGAATATTAATATCTGTACCAGAATCTGCTCTTCTAAATTGCGCAGGAATGTCTGCCTCATCAGCAATAGGCTTTCCATCTTGGTCGTCATAATAACCATAAGCCACCTTCTTTTTGCCTTGGCAAGTATGAGTACAAAGAGAAGTAGCTCCCTCAAAATACTTGTCACCCTTTGCAGTACAAGTACTCACAATGATAGTGCTGATTGGAGACAGCAAATAATAAGCAGCTTTTCCAAAGCCGAATGAACCACCTGCAGAAGTATCATCCTTTGCACTTACTCCTGCCGAACGAACAAAAGCATAAAATGGACTATCCGTTTTGCCTTCTTCATATGACATACCTTTAGTATTATAATCACTTACTCGGATATATCCCAGATGATCGTTGTAGGCATTATCATTAAAGAGTTTCAGCATCGGCTCGTATATAGCCTTAGCGTTTGGATTATTAGGATAATATTCCAAGCAGCCTTTTATATGCTTCTTCAATTCAAAGAATTCAGGATAATCATTGCCTTTCATTTTTCTGAAAGTAAAGGCTACTTGTACTGGTTCGGACTTGTCAAGTACGGCATCCAAAGAATTTTGAATACTCTCCCTGACAAGTGCAGCATAAGGATGATTTTTGAAACTTTGCTCCATCGCATTATTGGGACCCACCTCCTGTACATTCGGTTGGTCCGCAAAATACCACTTGCAATCTTTTTCTCTTCCTGCCATTGTGATTTTCAGTTAATCAGGCTCAAACGAGACCTTATATCAATTAAACTTTTAGATTATTTTAATGCTTCTCCTTCATTTTTGCGCAGAATATCCCTATCGACTTCGGCGATGAAATCGACAAACGAGATATTTAATACTTGGCAAATATGATGAAGTTCGATGATATCAAGCCGGCGTTCACAAGTTTCAACTTTGCTTATAAACGCCTGATTAACTTTCAGAAGTTCAGCTAGTTGAGCCTGTGTTACCCCCCCCAATTCACGCTTGCTGCGCAAGCGACCTATCACTTGGTGATATAAATGTGAATGTATGGTCTTGTCCATTTTCTTTTTATTTTTAGACTGCAAATATATATTCTAATATTGAATATACCAAAATGGAATATGGAACTATTACGCTTATATCATTTTTGAAATATTTCATAAAAAACAAAGCATAGCGGATTCTCTTGTGGAGACAAGGATATTGATGAGTTTTTCACCAAGGAAATACCGAACCCTAAAAGACGTTCGTTATATCCCGCTGTTCTTGTAGGACAACTAGGTATCAATCATCCTTTCCAAGGCAAGTATATTGGCAATGAGGCTCTTGATTTTATCAAAGCTTGGTTTATTGATCCCATGAACAAAACTGGTTGTCGCTATATTATTGTAGATGCAATCAACCATCCCAAAGTTATAGATTTCTACAAACGCAATGGATTCAGCTTACTCTTTGATACCGATGAAGACGAATGGCTTTCTTTGCATGGTTCACAATCGATCAATGAAGATGGTAGTATTCCTAAAATCCGCACTAGGCTTATGTATTTCAATCTTATGGTGCTCAAAAAAATGAACATTCTAAAATAAAAAAATAAAGGGGGCATAACGACTCCCTTTATATTCTAAAATAGAATATTTTTCTTCCTTTTTCTTGGTCCTTTCAAATTAATGTCTTACCTTTGTGCGCAATAACTAATAAGCTACAAGATATGAAACTACATGAAGGGGTATATGAAAATCTGATCAATGGCCAACTCGCCTACGACATGAAACAAACGGAAAAGGAAGGATTGGTTTGCAAAACTGAGCAAATCGACTCTGCTGAATCCGCCAAGATACTTGCCGATTTCTTAGCTGATGCCATCCGCAAGAAATTGGAAGACAAGGATATTGCCACCGAGGAAAAAATCAACTTTGTAAACGACATCCTTTATTCCACAGACATTGACGACAATGAAAAACTGATTGTTGCCCCACGATTACTTTCTGCCGTTATCAACCAACAGAAAAATGAAGAATTGAAAGCGACTAAGAAAGACATCATCAAACCACTGTCTGGTTTCCGTGTCAGCAATCTTTTCACTGGTGGTCAAGGCGGTGTGGCTCTTGGCGAGGAAATCATTCGAGACATCGCCTCTGCCGATCATATCTCTATCATCGTATCCTTCCTGCGTCTCTCTGGCATCCGAATGATACTCGATGAACTACGGAAGTTCTGTAGCGTTCAAGGACATACCCTGCGCATTATCACGACAACCTATTGTGGCATTACAGAAGCCAAAGCTGTAGAACAACTATCAGAATTACCCAACACAGAAATACACATATCTTACAATACACAAATAGAACGCTTGCATGCTAAGTCATATATTTTCGAAAGAAACTCTGGCTTCAGTACCGCTTACATCGGTTCTTCCAACCTTTCCCGTTCCGCCCAAACCGACGGATTGGAATGGAATATCCGTGTAACCCATGTAGAAAACCCTCACATAATCAAGTCTGCTCTTGCTACTTTCGAGATGTATTGGAATAGTGACAACTTTGAGGATTTTCGCATCGGCGGCATCGAGAAATTCAACCGAGAACTTGCCATACAGAAAAATCCTTATGGAAAAGCTAACACAGACATCTTCCAAAGATTCCAATTGCTGCCCCATCAGAAGATGATTCTTGACAAACTTCAGGTTGAGCGAGAAGAAAATGGATTATACAGAAACCTCGTAGTCGCAGCCACAGGTACAGGAAAGACTGTCATTTCCGCCTTTGACTATAAGCGATTTCGTGATGAGCAACCTGGCAAGAAGAACAAATTGCTTTTTGTAGCTCATCGAGAAGAAATCTTAAAGCAATCACTCCACACCTTCAGAAGCGTCTTGGGAGATGCCAACTTTGGAGAGCTATGGGTGGGGAACTACCGACCAAATGACGATTTAGAGCATCTGTTTGTCTCTGTAAGCACACTCAACAACCAGATAGAAATCTTCAAGACTTTAGGTGCAGATTACTACGACTTCGTCATCATAGACGAAGCCCACCATGCCGCAGCCATGAGTTATCGCATCATCGTCAACTTTTTCAAGCCCCAGATTCTATTAGGTCTTACCGCAACTCCAGAGCGAATGGATGAAGTAAGTTTGTTGCCAGACTTCGGAGGAAAGATCAGCGCAGAAATCAGACTGCCACAAGCCCTTGACGAAGGATTGCTGACACCTTTTCAATATCTCTGTATATCAGACAGCACCGACATTTCTGGCAACGAACTTTGGGCAAATGGTAAATATATCCCCTCTAAACTAAGTGACAAACTTTGCAACGAGGAGCGAGTTGGTCTTATCATCAAGAAACTACAAGAATATCTTCCCGATGAGACCCAGTGTCATGCACTCTGCTTCTGCTCAGACAAGAAACACGCAGACTATATGGCATTCCAATTCAGAAAAGCCGGACTTAAAGCTGCCAGTCTTACCTCGGAAACGCCAAACGACCAACGTGTACAACTGAACAAGGACTTAGCGCAAGGGAAAATCAACTATCTTTGTGTTGTAGATATATTCAATGAAGGTGTCGATATACCTGAGGTTGACACGACTCTTTTCCTGCGCCCTACCGAGAGTCTCACCATATTCCTACAGCAATTGGGACGTGGACTGCGTTTGAGTGCGGGCAAAGATTACCTCACCGTGCTCGACTTCGTGGCACAAGTCAATAAGCAATATGACTTTGCCAGTCATTTCCGTGCCCTCTGTGTGAGAAAGGACAAAAGCATCGCCGACCAAGTGGCTCAAGGTTTTACTTTACTGCCTCATGGTTGTTCTATCTACATGGAGAGAAAAGCCAAGAATTATGTGCTCAACAATATCAAGAGTGCCATTTACAACAACAAACGCTTGGTCAAAGAACTGATGTCGTACGGAACCACCCCTACTCTATCTCAGTTCATAGAGAACAATGGGCAGGATGTCCGCTTGCTCTACAAAGGAAATAATTGTTGGACAACGTTGAAACGAGAGGCTGGCAAATGCCAAAAGTTTGAAGATGACGAGATGACCAAACGTCTCGCTAAAGGCATGGGCAATTTGGTACACATCAATACCATCTCACTGATTAGGTTCATACAGTTCTTTTTGGCAAATAAGTGTGATGTGAATTACCTCAAAGCAAGCAACAAGTACGAGGCTTCACTCATTTCTCGTTTTTCCACCATACTCTATTATGCCCTATTCCAAGAGAAATTATCCAAGTTGGGCTTCGCTGACATCGAATCTGCTCTAAAACTTTTAGAAAGATATCCTCTTTTCAAACAGGAGATTGCAGAATTGATGGATTATCTGAAAGCAAACTTGGAGTTCAAGACTTATCAAATGGGTGATGGATACCCTGAGGGTTTGGAGTTATATGGATGCTATTCACGTGAAGAAATCTTCGCTCTTTTTGACAGACAAACTGGTGAAAAGAAAATGCAAGGAGTGGCATCTGGTGCCTTCAACATTGACGAATTGAATACAGAGTTGTTCTTTGTCACACTCAACAAGTCTGACAAAGATTTCTCACCTACCACACAATACAATGATTATTTCATCAGCGAGAACCGCTTCCATTGGCAATCCCAAAACACGATGTCACATAGCAATGCCGGAGAGCGATATGTGAATCAAAACAAGAATGGGCGCCGTTTCATTCTTTTTGTCAGGGAAGACAAAAAAGATGGTTTTGGCAATACCAGCCCTTATTATTGCATGGGATTGGTTGATTACATTTCTTCTCATGGCGATTTTCCGATGAATATAGAGTGGAAGATGGAAAAGCCAGCATTGGCTAAGTTCATCAAGGCAGTAGAAGGATTCCCCCAAAAATAGAGGTAGAAAGTGTTCTGATTGTCCCACTTTCTACCTTATTTTTATAAATAAGCCTAGGCTTACATACATATAAATACTAAAAATAAACGGATACAGCATAAAGAGGAATATTGGTCATCCATTCTTGCTCACGATAATCGGACATGGAAAAACGGATGCCATGCATTCCTGGATGAGATGACACAAAAGAAGCAAGCGACTTGGAACGCAAATTTTCCTCAGCCTTCGCTTCTATCGGAACGATCTCTGTACCATGCTGAACCAAAAAATCTAACTTCAACTTATTGCCACTACTATAATAGAATACAGAATTGCGCCTTGATGCCACAAGTTGACTCATAACATAATTCTCTGTGAAAGCCCCTTTCGCCTCTTCCATGCCATTGGCGGCAACCAAAAGACTCTCTGGTGCCGTCGCAGCACATCCACCTTGCCCACAGGAACGGATTCTCCTTGATGCATGGTTATCCCCAGCAAGGAGCCAGCAACAGCTACATGATATTCAGGAGCATCCTCACAGAAATATTTCAAGACAGATAGTCACGTTTTACCTCCTGTATCTCATCCAAGATAATCAATGTCTTGCCTGGTACAATAGTTTGCCCCGTTATGGCAGCTATTGCCATAACGATTCGCTTGATGTCGTAATCCTCCACGAAGAGTGTTTTAGCCATTGCCTCTTTATCACAATTGACATAAGCTACATTGGAATATTCTGCCTTACCAAACTCCTTCAATATGTAGTTTTTTCCTACTTGGCGTGCTCCCGCTAATATCAAAGGTTTACGAAACTCACTATTTTTCCAAGCCTTCAGCTTTTCTATGATATTTCTATACATAATCAATTATCTATGAACATATTACATCGTTCTTTCGAGTGCAACGACACACTTTTTCACCCGAACTTTTCTAAGAATTACATTTTTTCACCCGAACTTTTCACCAATTTCAACACTTTTTCACCCGAACTTTAGAATTTCTCCTCCAAGAAAGCTGACAGATGACCAGCATAATAGAGCGGTATATTATATAAGGTGAAAGAATCGCCATTCTGCTTGGTGATGACATCCGAAGTCATTGGACCATTCCAAAGGCGCAAGGCTACCTCTTCCTTCGACTCCTCCATGAAAAGATGCAAAGACTTTAACTTAGAGTTGCCACCAGTCTTCACCTCTATCGGTAAGAGATGAGCCTTATAGCGTATCAAGAAATCCACCTCTGCCTGGGAATTCTTGGCATCTCGTACCCAAAACATTCGCTTCTCGCCAAAGTTGACTGTTGCCCCCAACAACTCCTGAGCCACAACATGCTCTGCTATATCACCATTCCACAATTCATCACTGTCCGCACTAAACAATAAATCCTCTTGCATACCAGCTACATAGTTCACCAAGCCCGTGTCCAGCCACAACAACTTAGGACTCTTCTTCAAGTCTGGCAATATCGGGAAGGAAGCGGTCGTTTGGGGATAAACCAACTCCAACAATAGCGTTTTCTCTAAAGTTCTGAAAGCATTGCTCACATCTGCCGACTTGAAACTGCTACTCGTAAACTTGGCAAACTGAATGCGATGCCCAGCAAAAGTCCAACCATAATTCAATATATAACGAATCGCATCCTGCTCCCTCGGCTTGCTTGCATATTTCTCCACATCATCTCGATAACCAGACAACAAAGAATTGAATACACCATTCAACCTTACGAAATCTTGATGCTGGGCATAGTTGGCAACAGCCTCAGGCAAGCCACCTACAATCATAAATTTCTTAAACAAGTCTAAGGTATAGGTATGCAACGACTGGGGAACTTGAAGTTGTGCCACACTCTCTGCCAAATCTTCCATTCCCATCGCCATCAAGAACTCCTCAAACGTACAAGGATGCAATGCCATATATTCCACCCTTCCCACCGGGAAAGAGATATGCCTTCCCATCAAGCTCTCCAGCAGCGAACCTGCTGCTATCACATACAAGTCTGGTCGCTTCTCATAAAAATAGCGCAATGTTTGTACCGCCTTTGGTTCATTCTGAATTTCATCTATGAAAATCAAGGTACGCTTGTGAGTGTCTTGCTTTTCTTTTGCCTTAAAATAAATACCAGCCAGCAAGTCTTCGAAAGAATAATCCGCAGCAAACAGTTCTGCTGTTTCCTTCTCTTCTAAGTTGAGATAGATGTAAGTGTCAAACTCTTTGGCGAAAAGTTCCACCAAAGTAGTTTTGCCCACTTGTCGTGCGCCGCGCAAGACCAATGGCTTGCGCTCTTCCTTCTCCGCCCATTGGCGTAAATATCGTATTGCTGTTCTCTTAAACATATCCAGTGTTTTTTATTAAAGACGCCGCAAAGTTACAAAATATTTTTCAAATCCAAAGTAAAATCCTTATATTTTTCATTCATTTCCAAACATAAAATCACCAAAATCCTAAGCATTTCCAAACATAAAATCGTCAAAAAGCGGAGCATTTCCAACGTAACTGACTTATGCTTGGTTCACCAAAATGCTTTCCTCCTTGCTGACAAGCATCGTACCAGGATTAGACAAGACTATTCTATTGAAATACCTATCCACCGTGATGTTTCCCATCACAGTATAGGCACAATGAATGATACAGTTGGCAAATGCTTCTCTCACAGAGGTATGAGCTGTAGTAGTGTCTATGCGATGCATGTTCTCATCCAAACGGAAGTGCGTTATCCTTTCACTTTGTGGATATTACACCTGATAATCAACACGTTATAGTGAAGGGACATCACAAATCAGAATACAAAATACTCTTTCGATCATTCTGAGCTAAAGAGGCTGGACTCCTTAGTTTGCCTAAAGCTATTCCGAAGTTTACTTGAAGCTAACCCTAAGTTTGAAGGGTAGCATCCCTAAGCTATAAGGATGGAATCCTAAGCTTGATGGGTGACGTTTCTTAGCTTGAAGTGCGATGTTCCTAAGGACAAAGGGACACGAAATGCACTCCTTCGAGCTTCTCACTATAGTGAAACATATGTTTGGGCGTAGTGAGACTTATGTTTCACTACCGACAGACATAAGTCCGGGCGTAGAGAGAAGTTCGCAGAACTGAGGTCCGTATCCCATTTTCCTTAGGTTTGCTCCCACTTGTTCTTAGATTTACTCTCATTTGTCCTTAGGTTTGCATCCCTTTGTTCTCAGCTTTACTCCCCATCAAGCTCAGATGCTTCCCAACTAAAATTGAATTTTGCCATCCCTCCCTTCACCTCCCTTCACTGTAACTCACTGATTTTCAATACAGCTTTGAAAAAAGTGAAGGGAAGTTTGTTTATATCACTAAAAAGTCGTAACTTTGCACGACTTTTCAAAAAAGGAAGGCTTCCCTAAAGCCTGTCCTTCACTTTATATACATTATTAATAATATACAGCAAGACAGATATGAACAATACTGCGATTTTCAACAAGAAACATCATTATCGGGAACTCCTCGCCATCGGCATCCCCGTCATCATCGGACAGCTCGGCACCATCATTCTGGGATTCGCCGACACCCTCATGATAGGACATCATAGCACAGAGGAACTGGCGGCAGCTGGTCTCGTCAACAATATCTTCGCCCTCGTGCTTATCTCCTACATGGGCTTCTCATACGGCCTCACCCCTATCATCGGTCGCCTCTACGGCATGGAGCACACCGACGAAATCGGACAGAAAGTACGCAACTCATTCATCGCCAACATGATGGTGGGCAGCATCTTCACCCTGGCGATGATCATCCTGTACTTCAACCTCAACCATATCGGACAGCCAGAGGAACTGCTCTCGCTCATGCGTCCTTACTTCATCGTCAACCTCATCTCAGTACTCTTCGTCGGCGTCTTCAATACGATGAAACAGTTCCTCGATGGCATCACGCATACCAAGGTGGCGATGTGGGTGATGATTTGCGGCAATGTACTGAACATCCTCGGCAACTGGATGCTCATCTATGGCGTGGGACCCTTCCCTGAGCTGGGCTTGCTCGGTGCCGGACTCTCCACCATGGGCAGCCGCATCTTCATGGCTGTGGAGACGGGGGGGGTGGGCGCGTTTGG
>FR893270.1:51127-64722 GCA_000436035.1 Prevotella sp. CAG:732
TCGTCTTCGGAAAGAAATCCCACCAATCCCGACACGACATCATCCACTCCTCGCTCAACAAGGCTGACTTCCGGGAGATGAACCGCCTGGGATGGCCTGTGGCATTGCAGTTGGCGATGGAGTCGGGAGCATTCTCGCTGAGTTGCGTGATGGTGGGATGGCTCGGAACGATTCCTCTCGCCGCCCACCAGGTGATGATTACCACCTCGCAGCTCTTCTATCTCGTGCTTTCGGGCATGGCTTCGGCAATGGCGATTCGTGTGAGCCACTTCGTAGGACAAAAGGACTTCAAGGCGGTACGACAGAATGCCTACGACGGTTGGCGACTCAACCTGATGTTCTCCATCTTGATGGGTATCCCCGTGCTTCTCTTCCGTCATCAGATAGGTGGACTCTTCACCGACAATGTGGAAGTACAAGAGTATGTGGCAGTGCTCATCATCCTGATGATGGTATATCAGTTTGGTGACGGTTTGCAATATTCCTTCGCCAACGCCCTCCGTGGCATCGCTTGCGTGAAGCCGATGATGACCTACGCCTTCATCGCCTACTTCATCATCTCCCTGCCGATGGGTTACGTACTCGGTTTCCCTTGCGGATTGGGCATCGTGGGCATCTGGATTGCCTTCCCATTCGGATTGACGACAGCTGGAGTGCTGTATTGGCATCGCTTCGAGAAGGAAGTGAAGAAAATGGAAGCTAACTCCATTATCAAATGAAGTAAGCTTCAAAGGTAGATGAAGCTTACTTCAATGGCTAACGAAAATACCGCAAAAAATAGGACTATATCCGGCTCTCACAGCCAGGATATAGTCCAAATCATCTTTTCAGCTCATACATATATTTAGGATAATTTCTTATCCTCTCTTATACATGTATGTTATTTCTTAATAGTATTAATCTTATTTTGATGCTTACACAAGAGAGGTTTACTCGTGGGTAGCGAAACGCTGTTCGGCAAGTTTCTCGTACTTGGTGCCAGGCTTGCCATAGTTGGCGTAAGGCCAGATGCTGATGCCGCCACGAGGAGTGAAGATACCCGTCACCTCGATGTACTTAGGATCCATCAAGGCAATCAAGTCCTTCATGATGATGTTGACACAGTCCTCATGGAAATCACCATGGTTGCGGAAACTGAAGAGGTACAGCTTCAAGCTCTTGCTCTCCACCATCTTCACGCCAGGGATGTAGCTGATGCGAATCTCCGCAAAGTCAGGCTGCCCCGTGATAGGACAAAGCGATGTGAACTCAGGGCAGTTGAAACGTACCCAGTAGTCATTGCCCGGATGCTTGTTGACAAAAGTCTCCAGCACCTCTGGCGCATAGTCCATCTTATATTGAGTCTTGGCACCCAGTGCCTTCAATCCATCTTCTTTTCTATCCATCTTGAATAACCCTTTTTACTTTTTTACCTTATTACTTTTCCCTTAGTTGAGACTGAAAATCTTAAAAACATTGTATGAGATGCCATTGTCATAGACATCCTCACCCTCATGCTTCTTCAAGGTCTTGACCACACGGATGGTGATAGGCAACACCACAATCTCGTATGCCGTCTTGAGGATGACCTGCCAGAACATCAACCATGGCAACTCTGAAGCAGGAACGACTCCACCGAGTGCCAATGGGAAGAAGATGACACTGTCGCAGCTCTCACCAGCCACCGTACTGAGGATGGCACGTGCGGAGAAATGCTTGCCTCCATCTCTAATCTTCATCACACTCATCACATAGGCATTGGCAAAGGAACCTACGATAAATGCCACGAAAGAGGCGGCAGCGATACGAGGAGCCAAACCGAAAACGGCATGGAAACCAGCGTCATTGGTCCAATAAGGTGCCCCAGGAATGGCATCGCAGATAGCGCCGAGAGCCACAAAGAAGAAGTTCATGGCGAAACCTGTCCATATCAGCAAGCGAGCTTTCTGATAGCCCCACACCTCACATACACAGTCGTTGATGATGTAACTTACTGGGAATACGATTAATCCACCTGTCAGTGAAACCGTTCCAAACGCAATTTGCTTTGTTTCGAGCACGTTTGCTGCAATGAGACAAACGCAGAAGAGGATGCTGAAAAGCATAAACAGCACACTCACTTGAGTTGTTTTCTTTTCCATTTTTCTTGTTTTTTACGAGGTTTATCAAGCACTCGGGTTATTGCCTGGCATCTTGTCGAAAGCCGCTGATGCGAAAGCGGTTGCAAAATTACAACTATTTTTCGACTCCACCAAATTTTTCTCGAACAAAACCTATTTTGTTCCCTTTTCGGACATCAGAATACCTTGGTCCTTTATCAAATATAACCAAAAATAGGGCGATGCCTTCTCGACATCGCCCTATATATATAATAAGGTGTAATTCCTTATCATCTTGTATGGTTTAGCTACCAAGCATTACTCAGCAGCCTCTTCCTCCTGACGGTCGTCAACATTGTCGCCCTGTGTAGGAGCCAAAGTTGCCTTGAAGTCTGTGATACCGTTCTTGACGAGGATGTTGTACCACTGGAGCAACTTCTTGATGTCGCTGTCGTGTACACGGTCACGGTCATAGTTTGGCAACACCTCAGCGAAGTAGTCGTGCAATTCCTGTGCAGAGCACTTCTTGTAGTTGAGGCTGCTCACCTGGCTGTTCTCCTTCTTGCCTACGCTCTCCAAAACTTCCCAAAGTGCGATTTCATCAGCGTCGGTGTACATAGCGATGTCGCCAAGGCTTGTCACACGATCGGTAGCGAAAGCTGGAAGACGCTTGTGAGTCTCATCAATAGCCTCAACGATGAGGTTTCTGTTTCCACGAGATACCAATTTATAAAGGCCTGGTTTGCCTGCAATTGAAAGAATTGTTTCCATTGTTCTCTATTATTATTTTATTTTTTTACTTGTTGTCTCTTTGTTTGGGTAAGATTTCGTCATGGCGAAAATCTACCTTTGAGAAAGCTTTTGAAGCAACAGTGCTACCTGTGCTTCCACGTCCTCCTTGCCATCATTGATGATTTCGAAGTGACTTTGGCTCACCACCTCGTCCTGAGGCAACTGAGCATCTATCCACTCCCTCGCCTTCTCTTCGGAGATATGGTCTCGCTGCATCACCCGATACAAGCGAACCTCAGTGGGAGCCGTGACACAGACCACCACATCAAAATGGGTGCGATGGATGAATCCACTCTCGAAGAGGATGGCACTTTCGAGCCAATCGTAGTCGCTCTGCTCGAAGTCACGAGCCACAGCAGGATGAACCACCTCATTGACAGCCTGCTTGTTTGCCTCGCTAGCCAAGAGGAACTTCGCCAAGACGGGTTTCTGGAGCACGCCATCCACATAGACCTCGTCGCCCACCAATCTCATCAAGTCGGCTTGCAACTGGGCATCGGAGCGCATCAGTCGTTTGGCTGCCGCATCGCAATCATAAACCCGAATGCCATGCTTCTCCAAAGCTCGACACACATAGCTCTTGCCACTTCCGATTCCTCCCGTTATCGCCACCTTCATAAGCCGTCAGCCCAATTTATTATTTATCATTTATTATTTATCATTTAGATCATTGCTGTTCGAGCAGATAATCGACCTTGTCTAGCTCCAACTTGGCCTTGCTCACCGAACTTGGCACACTTCTCAGTTGCAATGTGCATTTGTCGGAAGGATTCTCAGCCAAGGCCTGGTAATCGACTACCACATTGAATTGCTCAGGGCGAATCATTCTAAACTGGCTGGCACCTATTGTAAACCGCACGGTTACCCTCGATGGGAAAGTGCGCAGCACCATGCCTGCCGGCATATTGACCGCAGAGACTGGCACTTCGATGGATTCCTCCGTCAGCACATCGGGATAAACCGACAAGCGCACTGTGCTAGGAACCAACTTGACACCACGAATCTTCTGCAGACGAACATTCTGATGAATCGTATCCTGCAAATTGCGATAGTTGAATGGTTCTATCTCCACATACTTCAGTTCATCGAGTACCTTCTTGTTGGCATACGCCGTCACCATCATTGGCGAGAACTCCGTATGAGCCAGATAGTACGACTTGCTCGTAGAAATCTTGCCACGGAATCTGATCGGTACTTTCTTCGAAGCACCATAGGTGAAGTAGAAGTCCAACTTCTCCGGCTTCACCGACAAGAGTTTGCTGGAGCCATAGAGCTGCGACTGCACCTGCTTGATGATGTCGGCAGCCGGGATGGCACCATGCCCTTGGTCTTCGTTGGCATAAGTGGCGAACTTGAAGGTAAGTGGTCGGAACCAATGCCCATACTTATAGGTGACGAGCGTGAATCCCTTGTCTCTCACGGTAACTTTCACCGTGTCGGCAGGTTCATCCGTCATCACGGCATTCCTTGGCATTCCGACTAAGCGCACAGGTACCTTTAGCTCTTCCTCGTAGGTCTCATTGAGTGCCATCATCAACCAGAAGGCACCGCTGAGCAAGAGAAAGAACAAAAAAATCAGAAACTCCTTGTTCAGCGAACTGAACAAAAAGTTTCCAACTACCTTGAATATTTGATTTTGCCTACGCATTTACCTGAGCAGTAGCATCAGCAAACACGTAGTTCTTAGCTACAGTGATTACCACACCACGAGCCACCTCTACATCTACAGTGTTCTGCTCCAAGTTGATGTGCTTCACGGTGCCATAAACGCCACCGCCAGTAACTACCTTAGAGCCTTCCTGCAAAGAGTTCTGGAATTTACGGATTTCCTTCTGCTTCTTCTGCTGAGGACGAATCATGAAAAACCACATGATAGCGAAGATTGCTACCATCATGATGAGGAAGCTCATGCTGCCACCACCTTGTGCTTGTGCTTGCAATAATAAGTTCATATTCTTTATATATATAATAATGTGTAATTAATTCTATTAATCTCTGTTGCTCCACTGAAGATTATCTTCTGTGCTCCTTGCGAGCAGGCAATTCCTTGAGAATGATGCCCTTGTCGATGAGGAAACGTCCGATATTGTCGAGCATTCCGTTGACGTAACCACCACTGCGGTGTGTGCTGTATGCCTTGGCAAGATCCACATACTCATTGATGGTAACAGTTGCTGGAATATTAGGGAAGTTGACCAACTCGGCGATGGCAATCTGCATGATGACCACGTCCATGTAAGCCAAGCGAGAGAAATCCCAGTTGCGAGAAGCATCGCTCATATATCTCTGATACTGCTCACCATTCAAGATGGTAGAACGGAAGAGCTTGCGAGCAAAGTCACGATCCTCAGCGTCCTTATACTCTGGCAACAACTCCTGGTTGGCCTTGTTGTCTGGGTCGAAACGCTTGATGGTCTTGAGTACGAAGGTATCTACGATGTCCTTGTCGTCATTCCAGTAGAGACTCTTCTCTTCGAGGAGTGCATCCAAGTCGTCATTATTCATCACAAACTGCTTGTAGAACTTGCGCCAAGCCTCACGGTCATCCTCATAGCTGTCAGCCTCTGCTGCCATGTAGTCCAGGAAGACTTCACTGGAAGAGATGTTGGTGTAAAGCTTACGTACGAACTCGATGTCGTCGTCCCAAGATGAGTTTTTCTCGCTCACCCATTCAGCCAACATTTTGTTTTCCTCCAGTTGTACTGCGAAGCGATTGAAGGCAAACCTCTGTGAAGGAGCCTCTGTTCCCTCACGCTGAGCACGAGCCACCTCTAGGTCGTAACGCTTACGAGCCTCTTGAGTTACAGCCACGATGAGTTGCAACATGTAGTTGTACAAGTCGTACGCCTTTGAAAGACTAAACAACAACTCCTTCTCAGCATTATCCATGTTGTGATTGCCATTTTGATAGTATGCATAGGTTAACTGCACAATCTTTCTTCTAATTAAATCCCTATTAATCATTCTCTAATAATTTAAAGGTTTAAATACATTAATGTCATACTTTGACACGGCAAAAATACATATTTTATAGGAAACACGCAAGAAAGTAGAGTATATTTTCTACTTTTTTAAGGATAAAGAGGCACTTTGCCCCTCATATTCGGCACAAAATGGCATAATTAGGCATTTTTTAGTCCAAAAATTTGCTCATTCCAAGTAATTGTTGTAATTTTGCACCCGCTTTTGCAAAGCTTATCCGTGTGATGGCGAGTTAAGGCACTAATTATTAATACACTTAATTTAGAGTAACACAAATGAAAGAGATTAATGTAACAGGTCAGAAGCGTACAGACCTTGGCAAAAAAGCTTCTAAGACATTGCGTAAGCAGGGTTTGATCCCATGTAACTTGTATGGTGAGAAGAAGGACGAGAACGGTGCTCCTGAGGCATTGTCTTTCGCAGTTCCTTTCTCTGAGTTGCGTAAGGTAATCTACACTCCTCATGTATATGTTATCAACCTCATCATCGACGGTGAGAGCCACACAGCTATTATGAAGGAGATTCAGTTCCACCCAACAACAGACGCTCCTTTGCACGTTGACTTCTACGAGGTGAACGACCAGAAGCCTATCACTATCGGTATCCCAGTTAAGTTGGTAGGTCTTGCACAGGGTGTTCGCGATGGTGGTCGTATGAACCTCTCTATCCGTAAGATCAACGTAACTGCTCCTTACCAGGTAATCCCTGAGCACCTCGACATCGACGTTACTGCTTTGAAGATCGGTAAGAGCATCAAGGTAGGTGACCTTTCATTCGAGGGTCTTGAGTTGGCTACAAGCAAGGCTGTTGTAGTTTGCTCTATCAAGATGACACGTAACGCTCAGCTCGCTGCACAGCAGGAGGCTGATGACGCTGCTGCTGAGTAATCTTGATTGACAACCCGTAAATTGAAACACATTTAGATTTTTCAAATTGGATAAATATTTGATTTGTGGTCTTGGCAACCCTGGCGATGAATACGCCGGAACAAGACACAACACGGGATTTATGGTATTGGACGCTTTTGCTAAAGCGTCCAATATTCATTTTGAAGATAAGCGTTATGGTTTCGTGGCTGAGACTTCCATCAAGGGACGCAAGGTTTTCTTGCTGAAGCCTACCACCTTCATGAACCTCAGCGGCAATGCCGTGAGATACTGGCTCAACCAGGAGAAGATAGACCAGAAGCGGCTGCTCGTCATCAGCGACGAACTCGCCCTGCCTCTCGGTGCCTTCCGCTTGAAGGCGAATGGAAGCAATGGTGGTCACAATGGTTTGGGACATATCCAGCAGCTCATCGGACAAGACTATGCCCGACTTCGCATGGGTATCGGCAACGACTACCCTCGTGGCGGTCAGATAGACTGGGTGCTCGGCAAGTACAGCGAGGAGGACATGAAGCAGCTTCAGCCTGCCATCGACCTGGGTGTGGAAATCATCAAAAGTTTCGTGCTCCAGGGCATCGACAACACGATGAACCAATACAACAAACTCGGAAAGAAGTAATCTTTCCCTTATACCTTATATTATATATATGAAGGAAAGTGCCAGAATAGACAAGTGGCTTTGGGCAGCCCGCATCTACAAGACACGCAGCATTGCGGCGGATGCCTGCAAGAATGGTCGTGTCACCGTGGGTGGCGTTACCAGGAAGCCATCCTATATCATCAAGCGTGGCGATGTGGTGAGCGTGAAGAAGGCTCCCATCACCTATTCCTTTGAGGTACTCGACTGCATCGAGCAGCGAGTGGGAGCCAAGATGCTGTTTGGTGTCTATAAGAACGTGACCGACCCTAAGCAGTATGAACTACTGGAGATGAGTCGCATCAGCGGTTTCGTCGATAGAGCCAGGGGAACAGGTCGCCCAACGAAGAAGGAACGCCGAGCACTGGATGCCTTTGTCGATCCAGCCATGTTCGGTTTCGAGGACTTGGATGATTGGAATGATGCAGACGAAGAGGAGGAGTAAAGCTTTCATGGTGGAAAGCCTTACTCCTCCTTTATCTCTTGTGTTGTCATAATCATTTTCCTTTCTTTTTAACTTTCGTACTATCTTTATCTGTACGCTTATTCAAAGAACTGCTGCAAAAGTACGATTTTTTCCCTTACGAAGCAAGAAATTCACGAATAATTTTAGTAAGAATATTCCAAAACGTAAGAAATAGGCATTATTTTGCCCCAAAATGTAAAATAAGTAACGAAATATTTGCATTGTATTCAGATTTATTATATCTTTGCCATCGCTAACACGATGAAAGTCGGTTGCGATTCTATCTTAATTATAGATACAATTACTAACATAAGTATTAACTAATAAAAGATTAGAGATTATGAAAAAGTTATTGGTAATGGCAGCTATGGTTCTGTCTTCAGTAGGTGCTTTCGCACAGTATTCAGCAGGTGATTTCACTATCCAGCCTAAGGTCGGTTTGAACTGCACATCTGTAACAACAGACGGTGCTGACTACAAAGCAGGTTTCGTAGGTGGTGCAGAATTGGAATATCACATTTCTCCATTGGTAGGCTTGAGCGGTGGTCTGCTCTACTCTTTCCAGGGCTTCAAGGTTTCTGAGGATCACGTTAGCGCTACTTGGAGTCCAAGCTACTTGAACATTCCTATTCTTGCGAACTTCTATGTAGCAAAAGGATTGGCATTGAAAGCTGGTGTTCAGCCTGGCTTTATGGTAGGAAAGGACGACGCTAACTCTGACGTAGTCAAGACTTTCGACTTCTCTGTTCCAGTAGGTATCTCATACGAATACATGAACTTCTGCTTGGATGCTCGTTACAACATCGGTTGCACCAAGGTATTCGATGGTGCAGATGGCAACAACTCAGTATTCCAGCTTACTCTCGGTTACAAGTTTAAGCTCTAAAAATCTAGCAAACAAAAATCTTAAAAGCCCATAGGTTCTCAAAAGAGTGCCTATGGGTTCTCTTTATCATATTATTCACACTAAAAAGCAGTTTTATGAAAAGACTATTCCTTTCAGCCGCCATGGCTGTATTTTCACTCTGCACATTTGCACAAAGTGCCGTTGGTTCTGTCACATTACAACCTAAGGTAGGTCTGAATATCGCCAGCCTCACCGACGAAGACGATGCCTCTTCAAGAATCGGTTTCACAGGTGGAGCTGAATTAGGCTACCAAGCCACCAAAAAGTTTGCCATCACCGGCGCCTTGATGTACTCTATGCAAGGTGCCAAGAGCGACTTTGACGAATACAATGGAACCCTCAAACTCGACTACATCAACATTCCTATCCTCGCCAACGTCTATGTTGTCAAGGGTTTGGCACTGAAAGCCGGTATCCAACCAGGTTTCTGTATCAACAAGAAAGTGAGCGTTGGCGGTGTCAGCGTTGACATTGATGAAGCCTTTAAGCAGGCTGACACCAACTATAAAATCAACACATTTGACTTCTCCATTCCTATCGGCTTGTCATACGAATATAATGGACTCGTCATTGATGCTCGCTACAACCTCGGTGTGACCAAGGTCGCTAGCGGCTACGTTGAGAACGAAGGCATCAAGATGAGATCAGACGACAGACACTCCGTCTTCCAGATTACCTTAGGCTATAAGTTCCAATTATAAGAGCCATCTGATAGTAAGCAAGGAATCTTGCTCTACAAAAAATATATAGAAAAGACCTTGCTTTGCAAAAGCATATAGAAAATCCCCAGCAGTTTACCTTTCCGTAAAACTATTGGGGATTCTTTTATACTCTCATACAGAGATGATCATTCTCTTTTCATACCAAGATGAGTATTCTTTTTTTCTTATCGAGACCATCATTCTTTTTTCTCTTCTTCCTCCTTGATTTCCTCGATATACGAGCCATTCTCTGTCGTTCCAGCAGCCGAAGAAACTTCCTCTGCCTTCGCCCACTTTCTCTTATTATTGGCAAGCTTGAAGGCATTGATGCACTCCACCACTCCATAGATGAGCATTGTCCAACCGATGATAAAGAGTGGTGCTGAAGCGATGGCTGACGGCTTGATGATGGCAAGCAAACCCACCAAGAGGATGATGGAAGGGAATATCCAATAGACGAAACCTACCCCACCCATTTTGCGAGCCGTGGCGAGATTGGTAAACTGCGTCAACGCTCCCATGATGAGAATCACCGAAAGGATAAACATCAAACTGTTGATGAACGTGTTGGGCATCAGCGCCAAAATCAAACCGAGTATCAAACTACCGATTCCCACGATAGGAAAGCTAGGCACCAAACCGGAAATCTGCTTGCCATTGGCATCATAGACGATACCCACCTTGCTGGCATTTCGCTTGGCACTGAAGTAAGTGGCAATGGAAATGATACCAGAAAGGAAGAACAGCACACCGATAGCGATGGTAATCCACGTCACCGTCTGCTCACGATACTGGATGAGAAGTGCTCCCACGATGATGGCGCAGAGAGCACGGAAAAATGAACTATGTACTACTTTCATATTTCTCTTTTTTACTTGATTAATCTACATAAGTCATAAAATACCCCACAAAAGTACAAACTATCTTTGATAACTCCAACTTTTTTCGTACTTTTGTGAACAAAAACTGAAGATTATGACAAAATTATATCTTGTAAGGCATGGCGAGACGGTGGATAACGCTGCCCACATCATGCAGGGACAGACTCCTGGAGAGCTAAATGAGGCAGGCATCGCCCAAGCCGAGGAAGTGGCTAAGAAAATGACAAACGACCACATTGACGTCTTCGTCTCCAGCGACTTACATCGCAGCATACAGACTTGCGAAATCATCGCCAAACCTCATCATCAAGCGGTAGTCACTACCCCTCTGATTCGTGAACGAGACTGGGGAAGTTTCACGGGCAAGTTCATCCCTAGCCTTCCCAAAGACCCGAAGGATTGGCCTGACGACATCGAAACTTTGGAGAAGATGAAGTCGAGGGCACAGAACTTCCTCACTTGGCTCAAGGTAGCCTATCCCGATAAAACCATCCTAGCCGTAGGACACGGCATCATCAACAAAGCCATCCAAAGCGTCTATTTCAAGCGACCGATGAACGAAATCAAGAAGATGGGGAACGCCGAGGTAAGAGTGCTTATTCTGTAAGTGAAGAATGTCACCCTCACAACTGATAATTAATTTTACAAGAAATCGTATAGATACAAAAATCCATCGCCTAGAAGCAAAAGCTCTAAGGCGAGGGATTTTTCTTATTCATCAAGTCCTTCCACAAGTCCTGTCACATAACTGCACAAGATGGAAATTCCTTTTACATTTTCTCCTCCTTGAGGGATGATGATGTCGGCATATCTCTTGGTAGGTTCGATGAACTGCTCATGCATTGGCTTGAGCACCTTCAAGTATCTATCCACGACCATCGAAACAGTACGACCACGGTCGATAGTATCACGCTGGATGTTGCGAATGAGGCGCTCGTCAGGGTCGGTATCGACAAAGACCTTCAAGTCCATCAAGTCACGTAACTTCTTATTGAGCAACGTCATGATACCCTCGATGATGATAACAGGCTTGGGTTCCACATGGATGGTTTCCTTCTCACGATTGCACTTCAAGTAGCTATAAGTAGGCTGCTCGATGGCAATGCCGTTGCGAAGGTCTGCCAACTGCTTGTGCAAGAGCTTCCAATCGAAAGCATCAGGATGGTCGAAGTTAATGGCATGGCGTTCCTCTTCCGTCATGTGGCTCGTATCATTGTAATAGGAATCCAATGGCACAACAGCCACATAGTGAGGCGGCAAAGCCTCCACGATCTTCTTTACCACGGTAGTCTTGCCAGAGCCAGTACCACCAGCGATTCCAATGATTGTAATTTTATCTTTGTCCATGATATTCTATTTTGCTATTCTTTCTATTGTTCTTTCTTAATAACAAATATGTACATGCATACCTTATTATATATTAGAGCACGGCATCAAACATCAGTTTGTAATACTCTGCCTTTTTCTCTACAGCCAGTGGATAGGCTCTACTGCTGCTTGGCATCCGATAGAGACGCAAGGTGCGATTTTCGAAGGTGAACTCCACATAGCCTCCCATCTTCGGAGTTTCCGTGATATGATAATGCTCGGTGAAGACCTTGGTAGCCAACTGTCCGGCTGTCAACACCGCCTTGCATTCGGGCAAGGCTCTCAGCATCCCATCCAGGTCGGCAGGCTCCACGATTAGCAGGTCCTTGTCGGAAGCCGTGTTCTTGGTACAAATCACCTTTTGGGCGGTATCAAAGATAGCCACGCCCTTCTCTTCCAGAAACTCCTTGATGGCATCCAAGCGATATTGCTTCTTCTCCGCATCCACGAAATGCAACTTGTCTCCGAAGAAGATGATGCCGAAGATGCGCCACATGTCATTTTGGAAATTAGGATAATACCAAGGCATACACCATCGCTTGGGCGAAGGTGGGAAGGTGCCGAGCATCAGCAGATGCGCATTCACTGGCAACCAAGGTTCAAAAGGATGATTCTCTATCTGCATACAACCCTTCACTTTTACTTCGCCTCCTTGACAAGATACATGACAACTGGCAAGTGGTCGCTGAAACCATTGAGCCATCTGCCACCAGCCGATGTACGGAGAGGAGCACCCTTGTACTGACCATCCTGCTGGATGAGGTAGTCACGACGGAAAACCTGGTGAGCGAAATATTTCAAGGTAGAAAAATCCTTGTGCTTGCTGTCCTTGTTGAGCAAGTTAGGAGTGATAACAATCTGGTCGAAGAGATTCCAACTGCCGTTATAGAACAAGGTGCCCTTTCCCTCTTTGGCAAGGATATTGTACCAAGGATTATACATATCGTCAGGTCCCACCTGGCTAATCTCAGGCTTAGCCTGCAAGCACTCGTGCATACTCTTGTTGGTAGGGTCGTCGTTCATATCACCCATCACAAAGACCTTCATGTTCTTGTTGATGCGAAGGAGACTGTCCTTGACAGCCTTGGTCTGACGAGCTCCCGACTCACGGTAGAAAGGGCCAGAGAATCGGCTAGGCCAGTGGCACACGATGACTGCGACATCCTCGCCTCCCAACTCGCCACGAACAGTGAGGAAACCACGGGTATAATAAGTGCTATCCTTTGCCTTCTCCTGAACGTATGGCACCAACTTCACATTCTTCACGGTGAAGAGAGCAGGATTGTAGAGCAAGGCACAGTCGATACCACGGCGGTCAGGACCCTCGATATGACAGTACTTCATGCCACGAGCCTTGAGAGGTTCCTGAGCGATGAGGTCATCGAGCACCTTGTGGTTCTCCACCTCAGCCATGCCGATGAAGGCGCAGCCCACCTTAGGCAACTTATCCGTACCCATGTCGGCAAGGGCACGAGCCATGTTGTGCAACTTGTTGGTGTACTTCATGCCGTTCCATCCCTTGGCAGGCAGATACTCATAGTCGTTCTTGCCCTCATCGTGGCAAGTATCGAAGAGATTCTCCTGGTTGTAGAAGCCTACGGCATAGAGATTGAATCGTTTTTGCCCTTGGGCAAGCGCAGCCAAGCTGACTATCAACAAGGCGGCGAACATCAAAAATTGTTTCTTCATTATTTTAGTTTTTATTCATTTTATCTAAGGATATGTCGTCCAATGATGTTCGATAACACATTATCAAATGCAAATATCGGCATTTTATCTGAAAAAACCGCATATTTCATCAAAATTTAATCAAAAAAGCTTTCATTTTTAAAAAATATTTCGTTACTTTGCAAACATTATTAGTAATTAAACCTGTTGGCGGAATTAATTTAGTGC
>FR893271.1 GCA_000436035.1 Prevotella sp. CAG:732
ATTTCGTCCTGAGAAGGCTTGTGGTCGATCTCGGTCGCAATCACACTCTTAGATGGAGTTCTGAAAAAAAGAATCATACTATTTTCTCTTTTTATATGTTAATGTATTTCTTTTCGAGTGCAAAGATAATACAATTTAGAAAAAGGACAAAATAAATAAGGAGTTTTTTGATTTTTTAGTTGAGAAGTGGGATGAGATGATGCTAAGTCGGACTAAGCGGCCGTATTTTGTTAAAAATGAGAGGAAAAGCAAGATGGGTGGTTAAAATTCCATAAATAGGTTAGACAAAACAACTTTATTCGTGTCTTATTCGTATCTTTGCACACGAAGCAACGTGTAATCAACTATTTATATCAAATCATAATAACAAAAGAAATTAAAAACCGGAAAGAATATGAAACAGAGTAAATTATTATTGATGACTTTGATGGCTGGCGCTTTGCTGGCTACAAGTTGTGCTAGCAAGAAGGAACTCCAGAATTGTCAGAACGAGAATAAGGAGTTGACTGGCAACTATCAGAACGCCAAGGAGCAGTTGGCTGCCTCTCAGGCTCGTGTTACCTCTCTCGAAGACCAGCTCGCTCAGATGAAGAAGGATTACTCTTCTATGCAGGCTGCTCTTGACAAGAGTTTGAACAATGCTAGCCAGAACAATATCAGCATCGACAAGCTCGTTGACCAGATCAATGAGTCCAACCAGTACATCCGCCACTTGGTAGAGGTGAAGAGCAAGAGCGATTCCCTCAACATGGTGCTCACCAACAACTTGACCCGCTCTCTCAGCAAGGATGAGTTGAAGGAGGTTGACGTGCAGGTGATGAAGGGTGTGGTTTATATCTCTTTGGCTGACAACATGCTCTACCAGAGCGGTAGCTATGAGGTAAACAGCCGTGCTCAGGAGACTTTGAGCAAGATTGCCAAGATTATCATGGACTACAAGGACTACGACGTGCTCGTAGAGGGTAACACCGACAATGTTCCAGTAAGCACTACCAGTGCCAAGATGAAGAACATCCGCAACAACTGGGACCTCTCTGCTCTCCGTGCATCTTCTGTCGTTCAGTACTTGCAGGATCACTTCGGCGTAGATCCTAAGCGTTTGACCGCTGGTGGTCGTGGTGAGTACAACCCTGTGACAAGCAACGACTCTGAGGTAGGCAAGCAGCGCAATCGTCGCACTCAGATTATCATCACTCCTAAGCTCGACCAGTTCATGGACTTGATCGACAAGGCTCCAGAGAATAATTAATAATTAAAAATTAATAATGAAGGCACCAATGGGGATTCCTCATTGGTGCCTTTCTCGTATATATATACAAAAAACAAGCATAAAACCATGAAAATATATCATTTTGAAAGAAATATTCGTTTATTTCTTTCTTTATAGAATATTTTTTATTACTTTTGCAGACAAAATAGAAGCAATGCCCTCTTGTGATGTGGTAAATTGTAAGCTATCCATTATACATTGTAAATTATTAATTATACATTATTATATATAATCGCTTATGGAAAAGATTCAAATGACCACTCCTCTTGTGGAGATGGATGGTGACGAGATGACAAGAATCCTCTGGAAGATGATCAAGGACGAACTCATCCTTCCTTTCGTTGACTTGAAGTCTGAGTATTACGACCTTGGCTTGCCTTATCGCGACAAGACCAATGACCAGGTGACCATCGACTCCGCTGAGGCGGCTAAGAAATATGGTGTGGCAGTGAAGTGCGCTACTATCACTCCTAATGCTCAGCGTATGGAGGAATATCATCTGCACAAGATGTGGAAGAGCCCTAACGGTACCATCCGCAGCATCATGGACGGTACGGTGTTCCGTGCTCCTATCACCATCCCAAGCATTCACCCTTGTGTGAAAAACTGGGAGAAGCCAATCACCATTGCTCGTCATGCCTACGGCGATGTATATAAGAGTGTGGAGCTTCGTGCTGATGAGCCAGGCGTTGCCAAGCTCGTCTTCGAGGGAAAGNNNGCCAAGTTCGTCTTCGAGGGAAAGAGTGGCAAGAAGCAGGAGATTGAAATCCACAACTTCGATGGCGCTGGTGTTATCCAGGGCATGCACAATACCGACAAGAGCATCCGTAGCTTCGCTCATAGCTGCTTCAAGTTTGCCATCGACACCAAGCAAGACCTTTGGTTTGCTACCAAGGACACTATCTCCAAGACTTACGACGCTCAGTTCCGTAAGATTTTCGAGGAGGTATATGAGAGTGATTATAAGGAGAAATTCGCCGAGTTGGGCATCGAGTACTTCTATACATTGATCGATGACGCCGTGGCTCGTGTTATCCGCAGCAAGGGTGGGTTCATCTGGGCTTGCAAGAACTATGATGGTGATGTGATGAGCGATATGCTCAGTACCGCCTTTGGCTCCTTGGCGATGATGACCTCTGTCTTGGTATCCCCTGATGGCAAGTATGAGTATGAGGCTGCCCATGGCACTGTCACTCGTCATTATTATCGCTACTTGAAGGGTGAGGATACCTCTACCAACCCAATGGCTACCATCTTCGCATGGAGTGGAGCATTGAGAAAGCGTGGTGAGTTAGATGGCATTCAGGCATTGCAAGACTTCGGCGACCAGTTGGAGGCTGCTTGCTTCGATACCTTGAATGATGGTATCGCCACCAAGGACCTCGTCAACTTGATGGAAGGCGTAGAGGCGAAGGCAGTTAACTCGGCTGGTTTCATCGCCGCCATCCGTGAACGCTTGGAAAAACGTTTGGACTAATATATAATAAGGTGGCTACTGCTTCTTGCAAGCTGTAGCCACCTTATTATATATAGTTATAGAAAACCTATACTCTAGTCCTATCCCGTCTCTATCGCACAATGATTATGCGTTAGGGTTTTTCTCGTACTCGTCGGATAACAACTTGAAGAAGTTGTACCCCAAGATTCTACTGATATGCAAAAGCATTCCTGTGTCGATGGATGACTTTGCATAAACCTTGTAAATGTTAGTGCGATGGCATCCTAATTGTTTAGCGAGCCATACTGATGTTTTACCTTGTCTTTTGAGTTCCTGTTTTATACGTTCACCAATGACCAAGGTGCTGTTACCATAATGTGTCATTTCCTTAATCCTTTTGTAAATACTAATAATTTATATAACAGATGCAAAATTACGAAATAAGGTAGCACAATAAAGAATTTTTTGGTAGCTAATGTAGCGACACGTTATTAAAATATGTAAATGTAGGGGTGAATGATGGTTCTATGTCCATATTATGTCTATGTCCAATTTGTGTTTCTGTTGTATTTGTATTGTCATGTATGCGTAGCAAAGTTTGCCTAAATGTTAAGTTGTCATGGTTAAATCTCGTTAAATTACCAGTTTTTGGTGTATAATTTAATAATTAG
>FR893272.1 GCA_000436035.1 Prevotella sp. CAG:732
CACATGAATTTTTAATAATGCTAACACAAACCTATTGCCTGATGTCAGCCGCTTGCTGCCTCTATCTTTTCTCCGAAAGTTTTAATCTACTTAATGAAAATTGCAATCCTCGCTCCATTATCGGGGCAAGTCTTGCAAATCCACCAAATCTACAGTCCAGTTCAAACTCTGAATTTTCAGGTCGAGTTCCCGATACTGCTTGGCGTAGGTATCAGCCTCCTTGCGAAGAGCCTTTATATCTATGGTTCTAACATATTTCAGTTCGTTTCTACCATAGCGAGTATCGTTGGCAGCTACGTAGTTTACCACCTCTTTCAATGCCTTGACACGCATCGACAAGACATCTCTCTTGGCTATCAATCGAGTCAAGGAGTCTCCGCCTTGAACTATCTGAACGTTGGTGATATTGATGCGATAAATCAAGTCTTCCAACTGGACGAGTGCTTCATCCAGTTCCTTGTACAGTTCCTCCACGTTATCGCAAGGTTCATCGCCCTCCTGTACCTTGGCGCTCTCCTTGATACGTTCTTTCAGTTGAGACACTTTCTTCTGCAAGTCGGCTCTGATGCTCAATGCTTCTGCTAACTTCATAATCTTCTATTTTTATATATGACGTTAAACTTCTTGTTTTATTTTATATGCTATTTCTTTCTTGTCGGATTCAGCGTATGTTTTCCTCCGAACACTTTCACATCTTCCTCTACAAGTTTTTGGAACCACGATGGTTCATAATCGAGCGGTCCAATCTCTGCATCTCTCGTATCGCAAACTTCATTCTCATATTGCAAATGAACCTTTACCACGAAATCATCCATGCGAAGAATGTCTGGCAGGCTATAGTCTTGATGCGTATGCAGAGCATGCATGGCATAACAAACGCAAATATCAGCAAACTCTGGTTTGTGAAGGCTACACTCATCCCAGGAATCTCCATCGTCCAACATGTTGTTTATCTACTTATACCCATCCTCGGTAGCCCCATCAAATGTGCCAAAGACTCCATTCAAAATTGTATCCATCTTATAGCGTCCTGCACTCATCAGTTCATCTAACAGATGAATCATATATTGAAAATCAGATCCGTAATAATACCCCAGTTCGGGATAGTGCAAGCAACTAATCCTAGTTGTTTGCTCTATTTCCCATAGGGCATACGTCTTCCTACCATACTATATATAATATGGTAACTTAAAGTCATAATAAGTTTGTATTTCCTGCTAACGTTTAAAACAAACTCAATTGGGTTGTATGCTCGATGCAGTATCCTGACAGTGCCTTCGGCTTGTTGTCAAAGAAACAATAAGCCCCCAGAGCAGAAATGATATTCATGATAAAGTTGCCTACAGATCTATGGCGTGAATGTACAATTTGCGCTGTATTCTTTAGCATATCATTTATTGTCTCGATGATGTATCTTTTTCGCAACATCATTCTATCATAGAATGGCATAAGCTTATTCTTCATGTTGACTCTCAGCCCCGTCACTAATTGTATTCCATCCTCAAAAAGGATATCAAAAAGTCTTTGTGAAATATATCCTTTGTCGGCAAACAGCTTGCCATACAGACGTTTAGCAAGAACCTTGAACACCTCAGGATCCTTGTCACTCACATTGGCTCCAGTAAGTACAAACGCTATGATTTCTCCCCGATCATTGTAAGCCAAGTGCAGTTTGAATCCATGACACCATCCCATGGTTCCCTTTCCGTCTGTAGCTATTCCCTTGAATACTTTGTTCGCATATCTTCTGAGATTGTGACAAATGGGTATCATGGTTGAGTCCACGAAAGTTATATCAGTGCATCTTCCAAAAGCCTGCAAGTTTTGGAAGAACATCATCTGGAAGAAGACTCTTCCTTCCAACTCCACAAAGCGATTATAGGATACTGCTGTAGGAAACTGCTTCTTCAGTACAATCTTTATAAATGAGAGATAATAATGTAATAATGCTTGAAATTACGATAACTCCCGAAGTGGAACAACAGGAGAATTGTCATAATCTCGCTGTCCGACATTGTGGCTGAACGCCTACGTCGAGAGGTAACCTTTGATGATATTAACACTTTTTGGGCATTTTCTGCATCAAAATGTTTGCAAAACTCATCGATAATACAAAATATTTCTGTAACTTTGTCCTTGGTAATCATTTGGTAGTCTTTTAATATTATTCGTAACTATCTGATTTACAACTACAAAGATACGAAAAATATTTGAGACTACCAAATTTCTAACCCTTTTCCTTTATCCCGAACTGAGGTCTTATTATTTTTATCGGCTCTTCACGTCACTCCACTTCGGAGGACACACACCGAGTAGATTCTTGACAAAGAAGTCGTAACGCTTATGCTCGCCAAAGAGTTCGCCCATGGTATGATGAACGCCAGGGAGAACCACGAGTTCAAAATCCTTGCCTGCCTTGATGAGCGCATTTGCCACTTGATAGGTGCTTGACGGATCCACATTGTCATCCAACTCGCCCACCACCAACATCAAAGGTCGTTCCAACTTATAGGCATTCTCCACATTGCTGCACTCCACGTAGCTAGAGTCGATAGGATAACTCATCCACAACTCATTCCACCAGATTTTATCCATGCGATTGTCGTGACAGCCACAGCTACTATAAGCAGCCTTATAGAAATCACCATGCAACAACACAGCCGTGGTACTCTCCTGACCTCCCGCAGAAGCACCAAAGATGCCCACTCGCTCCGCATCCATATAAGGATACTTCTTGGCAGCAGCCTTGATCCACAATTCTCGGTCAGGGAAGCCAGCATCCTTCAGATTCTTATAGCAAACCTCCTCAAACTTCTTGCCACGCCATGCAGTTCCCATACCATCAAGCTGAACGACGATAAATCCAAGCTCAGCCAATGAGGTCATGTTCCAATTGTAAGGCAAGAAACTCTTAGGGGTATAAGCATCTCCAGGCCCTGCATAGATATATTCGATGACAGGATATTTCTTAGTCGGATCAAAGTTAGTTGGGCGTTGGATGATGCCCCACATATCCGTTTTTCCATCACGTCCCTTGGCTACAAACACTTCCGGGGCAACCCATCCATGTTGCTGGAGTCGGCTGATGTCGGCAGATTCCAAAGTCTTGAGCAATTTGCCTGTATCGGCATCACGCAACACGGTGACCGGTGCTTGGTCCACCTTAGAATACGTATCTACAAGATAACGATAATCGTAGCTGAACACAGCAGAGTGATTTCCTTCCCCAGGTGTCAACTCCACCATGTTTTTGCCATCCATACCTATTTTATAATAATGTATCAAGTAAGGGTCTTCCTGAGGATGCACACCACTGGCAGAAAAATAGACAACGCTCTTTGCCTCATCCACTCGCTGCACCTCTCTTAGACACCAAGCTCCCTTAGTCACCTGTCTGACCACCTTTCCCTTCTCCACATCATAGAGATAGAGATGGTTCCAGTTGTCACGTTCACTGGTCCAAAGAAGTTGCTTGCCATCTTTGACAAACTGTCGCCACATTCTAGCATAGTTGACAAACTTATCAGAACGTTCTTCGACGATGGTACGAAGCTTGCCAGAGGCAGCATCCATCGCCAACACCTGATAGAGATGATGACCACGCTGGTTGTACTCCATCGTCACCTCTTTGCTGTCAGGTGTCCATTGCATCCATTCCAAGGCATATTGGTTCTCTAGCAGATGAGGATCAGCTTCCACCTTGTTCCCCGTTTTCACATCTATGATAACTGGCAAATGCTGAGGGAGAGCATCACCCGGCTTGGCATATTCTTGCTTGTGAAGGATAGGCTGCAACTGGTCTGCTGGCGACGACTCCACATAATAAGCATAACGCTTCTCTACCGGAATACGCTTGCAAACAAAGAGATGGCTACCATCCGGACTCCATTGTATGCGGTTGCTGTAATACATACCGATGGTTCCATCCTGCGTCAAGATACGCTTTACGGAATAAGGCTTGCCCACTTCGTGGAGCACCACATTATATCCTTCGATATATGCCTCCATCTTTCCATCCGGCGAAGGTACCGGAAAAGCCTGGTTCTCTTCATCCACTTCCATCCAATGACGCTCATGATGACGACCAAACTGAGGTTTGGGAGCCGAATGCTGCTTCAAGCCTAACGCCTTCTCCATCGCCTGACGACTATCATAACTCTTAGCCTCCATCTTATCAGCATCAAAACTGACATACTTTTTCCCCTTCGGAGTGGCTACTTGATAATGAAGTACATGAGAGGAGTCACACCAAGCGGTGGAACGTGCCCAATGAAAAACAGAGTCGGCACTGAACTGATGGCGCAAGGCGTAAGCACGATTATAATCTTGCAGTGTCCCTTGAGCCTGCGATTCAGCACATGCCAGGAACAGCATTGAAAACATGAGGGATTTCATCCCCTTACAGATCATATGATTCATTTTCTCGATTTGTTACTTTTATAAAATGTTTTGCAAATGTAATAAGCAAGTGCAAAAGTACGCATATTTCTGTGAAAAACCGCATATTTCTCATAAATCTTTCGTATATTTGCAAGATATTTTATAAGAAACAGACAATGAGAAAAGCAATCGTAATGGGTGCCACGTCTGGCATCGGAATGGAAGTGGCAAAATTGCTGGCTGGCAATGGCTGGCAAGTGGGTATCGCAGGAAGACGAGTAGAAAGACTCGAAGCTTTGACGCAAGAGGTGAACGAAAGAAGCAAGAGCAAAGACTTTCTAGGCAAAGCCATAGCCCAAGGTGAAATCACAAGCTATAAAGTCATCGATGTGACCTCCCCCAATGCTCCTTTGCTCCTCCTCGAATTGATCGAGGAGATGGGCGGCATCGACCTTTACTTCCATAGCTCAGGCATTGGATGGCAGAACAACTCCCTCGACATAGAGAAGGAGTTGAAGACAGTGGAGACCAATGGCGTGGGCTTCGTCAGGATGGTGGATACTGCTTTCAAGTGGTTTGCCGACCGTCAGAAGAAAGGCAGAATAGCCTGCATCACCTCGATCGCCGGAACCAAGGGACTAGGCGCAGCCCCAGCTTATTCCTCCACCAAGCGTTTCCAAAACCATTACTTGGAATGCCTCAGTCAGCAAGCCCACATGCGTCATCTTCCCATCTCCGTCACCGACATCCGTCCTGGCTTCGTGAAGACCGACCTCATCGCTGGCAGCAGCTATCCTTTGCAGTTGTCGCCTTCCGATGTAGCCGTCCATATAGTCCGTGCCATTGAGAAGGGCAAAGAGGTGAAAGTCATCGACTGGCGCTACTCTCTCCTCGTCTTTTTCTGGCATCTCTTGCCAAGATGGATATGGACAAGAATAAGGATTACATCATAATCTTATTCGGCGTAATTCTCACCATTCATTTTCTTTAAAAATCAGCGAAAACGAGACTTTTTTCTAGCTTTTCGCTGATTTTTAAAGAAGCCTACATACTCCCCAAGCGATTTATAACGGCACTAAAGACCCTTGCATTGACGAAGTTTTGAAAATCAGGATTTCCAAAATAGGTCTGTACAAACTCAGTCTTTTCTTCCAACATACCAGCAACAATCGTAATGATGTCATCGTTGAAGGTGATTTGTGCAGCCTGCTTATCACCATTCTTCACCGCATTCACAAAATCTACGCTTTTAGCAATGCGAGTAGGCAACTCGCTGATTTGCCTTTGCACCTCATCCTCGTTTTTCCATTCTATCCCACCAAAGCTTTCATTGAAATCCTTAATGATGTTAGACAAAGAATCTGGTTCTGGCTGTGGTATTCCACCACCCTGACCTACAGGCACAGGATTCACCTCGGCATTTTCATTTTCCAAGACAATAGCACGTTCCTCTTCCTTGACAATGCGATACTTATCGAAATCAACATTGTCCAATAGTCCATCCGTATCATCATCCATTCTCAACTTTGGGAGTTTCTTTACCAACAGCGAGCAGAAAATATATTGCTTCTCCCATTCTGTACTTTCAAAAGGCATGATAGCAGAGAAGTAAGGATAGCAACGATTGAAGTTCTTGATAGCTCCCTTGCATTTCACTTGCCCTTCTTCATCCAATTCTTCCTTGAATCTGGTCGTTACGGCATCCAAAATGGCATCTATCTTCGGACGGTCTTCATCAGTTCCACTCAATTTCAAATCTACAACCTGCTCGATGTCATCTTGCACATAGAAGTTATACCCTTCAATGGTCTCCGTGAGGTCATTCAACTTATTGACATCCGATTCACCAAGCAATATCGTCGTCTTATAATACTCTTGAAAAGCCATCTTGATTAGCTCTGGATCATTGGCGAAATCAAGTACAAAGGTATCCTGCTTCTTAGGATGACAACGATTCAGACGTGACAAAGTTTGCACAGCCTTCAAGCCTGAGAGCATCTTATCTACATACATCGTATGCAAAAGAGGCTGGTCATAGCCTGTCTGAAACTTGTCTGCCACTATCAAGATACGCTCTACGATACCATTCTTGTCACAAAACTCTTTCTTCGCCAAGACCTTCTCCTTGGTTGGTTCCAAGAGCACGTCAATACGTCGAAGCACCATGAAAGGCAGGATGATTTTCTTGTAATCACCTTTCTCAAAGGCATGTACCAATACATCATTGGCTATATTCCAAATGAAGGAAAAGAGGCTGTTATATTGTTTGGTTTCCATTGTAGATATGATTTAATGCGATGATTCTTTGTCTTGCAACTCCCCGACAAGATTACATTTCCACTCATTCTACATATCCACTATCAACAAGAAACGGCGTAGGAGTTCTATCACTTGTTTGCTCTTGCTAGTTGCGGTCCTAGGAAAACCTGATTTGCCAAGAGTACAAAATGATAGAGTCTACGCCGCCATAGTATATACTGATATAGCACAGAGTACACCCTCTCTATTCGAAAGGGCGCACTTCGTGCTGCATATATACGATATGCATAGGCGTTCACATTTGTATTCCTCCGAGCAAATCATGAAATTTCCTAGGTTTCAACTAGCCAGAAGAAAACGCGTAAACGTCTTTCTCATAAAATAGTGCCAAGCCACGGATTATCGCCAGCAACTCATTGCCAAGCATCCAATGGGATGACACTGCAAAAATAGTGAAAAGATTTGATACTAGCAAATATTTAATAGCTTTTCTGTAAACTTCGAGTAAATACGACACAAAATAAAGCATTTACATAGAAAGAGGAAAACTCAGCAAATACAAAAAAGCCCAGTAGTCTAACTAGTATGGCTACCACCTTTTTTCATTTTGGTTTTCCATTTTCATTCTCCCTTCACTTTTGCTACATCGTATCTGATATTCAGCAACTTGCAGTGAAGGGACAACGAGGTGAGACTTCTCCCTACAACCCTCCTGTGGGGTTTAATGATTTTAGTTGACCACTTTTACTCTTATTCATGAGGTAGGTTGACTCTGTTAATACTTATTTCTCATTTGAGTTGACTACTCCTTAGAACAAAGGTAATACCTCTAAGCTCAAAGGGCGCTATCACTAAGGACGAAGAGGGCTATCACTAAGGACGAAGGGGAGCATTCCTAAGGACGAAGGGGCGAAAACTTCACTCTAGCGATCGTCCCACTATAGTGAAACATATGTTTGTCGGTAGCGAGACATATGTCCGGGCGTAGTGGAACATAAGTTTGGGCGTAAAGGAAAGGTCGCCGAGAAGGAGTTTTTCACCCTCTGACTCCCACTCCGACCCGATGCGCCCCTATTATTTCCTCCCTACTCCAACCACTACGACTTCATATGCCGTACCTATCGTAAAAAAAAAGATGTTGTATGTCGTATCCTTACAAAACCGAGCATAAAGAAATGTCCATTCACTGTAACTTTCTGACAATCAAGCATTATTACAGAAAAATGAAGGGAGCTTGCATTATCATTTCATTTTAAAAAAGCCTAACTTCACAAGGAGTTTATGACTTTCCATACCAATCTTCATCACTCCTCCCCATTGAGGCATTCCCCTGTCTCATAGCTCTGCGTCATATCCTTCAGCATCGCTATCATTTCCTGGCGAAGGCTCTTAGGTCGCAACACGATGAGATTCCTGCCATGCCAAAGCATCTCTTGCAAGAAGTCGTAGCTAGGGCGAACGGTCAAGTCATATTCACGATACATGCCGTCTGGCGATTCCCTCACCCTCTCCTGACTCTCATGCTATGGCACTTCCTCAATGTAGTTGTACTCAGGATAGAAGGCACGGATGCGAATCTTCTCTGGCTCTATATTGTCCATTTTATAGATGCCAAAGCAATCCTCGTAATAACGATCGGGAGTCAAGAATCGCCTCATCTTCGCCGACAGCGGATGCTTCTCGCAAATCACCTTCATATAGAAAATTCGGTCGAAAGGAAGATACCTCACTCGCTTCTTCTCATCGGCAAAGGCATCATCAGCCTCGGCACATGGATTGGCTTTCCCTTCGGCCGCCGAACTTTGTTTCTTCACTCCTCGTTCTTCACTCTTCACTCCTATCACATACCATCGCTGCTTGAAGAGTCTCACGAAGGCAGGTTGCAGCACCATGTCCTTCTCCTCGCCATAAGCCGTGGTGTAGAGGAACTTCAAGAGATACTGCTTGTCTATCGCACCGAGGATGTCATCCAGATATTCCGAATGATAAGGCGGTTTGTCGAGTATCACCTTGTTGTGGTATTGCAACAGGTTGCCCAAGGAGGCGAGGCGCATGGAACTCAGCATCCACTCCGTCACATCGTCACACTCCACGGGGTCTTTCTTCAGATAAAAACGATAACCATCCGCCTTGCCACTGCATTCCACACAGATGCCCAGTTGTGACTCAATGGCTTTGCGATAGCGATGGAACGTGCGCAGTTGCAGTTCCTCACCTTCGGGATTGGCGTTAGCATCTCGCCACTCATTGGCTATCTCCTCGAACGTCAGGCGACGACGCTCCAGGAGGGAGATGAGCCAACTATAGAATTTCACTCGATTGTCCATTTTCTTCTGTTTTATGACCATTAACGGATGCAAAGGTAAGGAGATACTCTGCCAAAATGTGACAGAGACCATACTTATCCAGCGCAAAGATAGAAAAAATCGGAAAGAACCGCACCTCTCCATCATTTTTCGATCATCCTAGCGCCGATTAATGGAAGAAATGTTGTAACTTTGCACCCACAAACGCAAAAACATATCAGATAACAAAGAAGTTTTTAGAATAATATAAGACAATGAAAAAAGGACTTTTCGCTCTCGCCTTGGGAACATTCACTCTCGGCATGGCAGAATTTATCATCGAGGGAATCATCACGGATGTAGCCCACGATATGAACGTTTCGATTCCACAAGTGGGGCATCTCATCTCCATCTATGCACTGGGCGTTTGTGCCGGTTCTTTTTCCCTGATACTGATGCACAAGTATCGCCCCAAACACATACTTCTGTTTCTTGCATCGCTCATCACCCTCGGTGCCGCCATCGCTGCCATCGCCCCAAGCTTTTGGTTGCTTCTATGCGCCCGATTCATCCAGGGTCTTCCCCATGGAGCTTACTTCGGAACAGGCACCATCGTGGCAGTGAAGATTGCCAAGGAAGGCAAGGGAACGAGTGCCGTGGCGATGATGTGTGCCGGTATGCCATTCGCCAACTTGATGGGTGTGCCGCTCGGTACATTCCTGAGCCACAACCTCTCGTGGCGAGCACCTTTCCTCATGTCCATCTTGCTGGGTCTCATCACCCTCTATATGATTTACCGATGGGTGCCCAATGTGGAGGCATTGCCTAACAATGGCATGAAGGCGCAGTTCCGATTCTTGCGCAACCTAGTGCCATGGCTCATCATCGCAGCCACCTTCCTGGGCAGTGCCGGCATGCTGAGCTGGTTCAGCTATATCTCGCCATTGCTCCAGATGGAAGGTGGATTCAGTGCCAGCAGCATCTCCTTGCTGATGATTCTCGCAGGTGGCGGTATGGTGGTGGGCAATCTGACGAGCGGTCCGCTGTCCGACAGGTTCAAGCCGGGTCGCATCACCAGTTGCTATCTTGTGCTTGCAGCCACAAGTCTTTTGCTCACCTTCTTCTTCAGTGCTTACGCTTGGGCAGTAGCGGTGCTGATGTTCTTCACTTGTGTCTGTCTCTTCGGTGTCGGTTCGCCAGAGCAGTACCTCATCGTGAAGCACTCTGAGGGTGGCGAAATGCTGGGCGGCTGTTGCATTCAGGCAGCCTTCAATTCGGGCAATGCGCTCGGAGCCTTGCTCGGTGGCATCCCGATCTCCTTGGGTATGGGCTACAACTACCCTGCCCTCATCGGTGTGCCCTTGACCTTAGGCGGTGCCATCTGCCTTTACATTTTCCACAAACGCTTTGAAGGTCCCTCCACTTTGGGGAAATAATATATAGGCAAAAAAATGCGGCAAAAATCATCGCCACAGAGAAACAATTCAGTGGTGAGATAGATGAATTATTGAAAGAAAAAAAGTCACAAAAACATCCACATTTATCCATTATAGAAGATAAAAACACAAATCTCCACACTTTCATCCACTATAAAAGATAAAAATCGCAAAATTTATCCATTATAAAAGATAAAATTCGTATCTTTGCCGAAAATATCCATTATAAAAGATAAATTTATGGCTACAATCATCCGTCAAGCATACATTGACAAGATAGAGAAATATCTTGGAAAGGAAACTATCATCGTACTAGTGGGACAACGTCGTGTTGGCAAAAGCTACATGATGAAGACCGTTCGTGACCAAAAGGCTAGCAACCCTGACAACAACATCATCTATATTGATAAGGAGAAAAGAGAATTTGACAGTATCAGAAACTATCAAGACCTCAACCAGTACATAGATGAGCACTTCGTTGCTAGCAAACACAACTATATTCTCATCGACGAGATACAAGACATCACGGAGTTTGAGCGAAGCATCCGAAGTTTCCGTACCGAACCAAACACCGACATCATCATCACTGGTAGCAATGCCAAGATGCTGAGCAACGAACTGAGCACCCTCATCGGCGGCAGATACAAGGAGATATACATCCAGTCGCTCAGCTATGAAGAGTTCCTCGTCTTCCATCAGCTACCAGACAACGATGATTCTCTCGCCAAATACATACAGTATGGCGGTCTGCCTGGCTTGGCAAAAATCGGATTGGAAGAAGACGATGCCCGTGAATATCAGATGGACATATTCCACACGGTACTGCTGAAGGATGTCATCATGCGAAACCGGATAAGAAATGTGCCATTCTTGGAAAATCTCGTTCGTTTCCTTGCCGATAATACGGGCAAACTCATCTCCGCCAACAGCATCGCCAAGTATATGAAATCGCAAGGTGAATCCATCACCTCTACTGTCATCATCAATTACATCTCTTTCCTTTGCGAGGCATACATTCTGCACAAGGTGAACAGATTTGACATTCATGGCAAACGAATCTTCGAGACCAACGATAAGTTTTACTTCGAGGACAATGGCATCCGCAACGCTTTGGCTGGTGGAACTAGAGAGGGTGACATAGAAAAAGTGATTGAGAACATCATCTATCAGCATCTTATCCGCTTGGGGTATCAAGTGTATGTAGGTCAACTGCAAGCTGGTGAAATCGACTTCGTATGCACCAAGCCCGATGGACAGCGTATCTATGTGCAAGCCTCCTACATCATAGCCGACATGGCTACAAGAGAAAGGGAGTTTGGTAATCTCAGAGCCATCAATGACAACTACCCAAAGTACGTCATCTCCATGACCCCACTGCTCACTCGCAACGATGACAACGGCATCACACATCTCCACCTCCGAAAATTTCTGAAAGAAGGGTTTTAAATTACTTCTGCTTGAACAATAATCGCGCCAAGCCATAAACATATCGTCTGAAGCCTGGCTGGCAAATCATTCTGCGGAAAAGGCCTTCTCTGCCCCTTTTGAAACAAATAAAAACGAAAAGGGCATATCTTATAAGAGCTAATACGGAAACTTTTGCTAACTTTGCAAACGAAAGATGACAACAAACTTAATG
>FR893273.1 GCA_000436035.1 Prevotella sp. CAG:732
ACGGCAACACAACTGTTTGTGGTACCTAAGTCAATTCCAATTACTTTTCCCATAATTATATCTTTTTTTATTTTTATCGTTGTTAATAATGTGATTTATCTGATGTCCCATTTAACAAAGCGTGTGCCAAGGGAAAGGGATATGACAGTTTGGCAGACTTTTCTGATTTTTGTGACAAGATTAGCCTTCTATACCTATTATTATATAACGTCAGAAACGATTTTCTCTCTTGAAATCTTGGTATTGTCAAGGATTATCATTAATTTTGCAGCCGATATAGAGATGACACCTTATTATATATATAAAGAGTTATCCAATTATATATAAAGCGTTATCCGACATAGACAAAAATACAGTCAAACATTTATTGAATGGGAAGAAACAAATACTCAGCAGGAGAAATCAAGGAAATCGGCAAGTTGCTCCGACTAAAGAATGCTGGCAATAGATTGCAGCAGAAACTGATACGTCACGACCTTCGTGTGAAATATGAGTTCAACATCTCAGACTTCAATGAGCCGGGCAAGGCTTTCGGAGAGGAAGAACTGCAAGCTGCAGTGAAACGTGGTGCCATCCAGATACTCGATGATGCCACCATCGAGGCAATGAAAGCTAAACGTGCCAGAGACAAGGCTCGTGACGAGTCTGAAAGACAGAAGGAAGCCGTAGCCAGCGGTGAGCAGACCGACTGGAAGGAGGCGATGAAGGAATGGAACGAGTATTATAATGAATAATTATACATTGTACATTATAAATTATACACTAAATCATTATGGCTAAGATTATCATTAAGACGACAAAAGGCGACATCAAGGTGCGCCTCTACGACGAGACTCCCCTGCATCGTGACAACTTCATCAAGTTGGCGAAGGAGGGATATTTCGATGGCACACTCTTCCACCGTGTCATCAAGGACTTTATGATCCAGGGCGGCGACCCAGACAGCAAGGGTGCTCCCAAGGGTAAGATGCTCGGCACAGGCGGCCCAGACTATACCATCCCTGCCGAGTTCGTTTATCCGCAACTTTTCCACAAACGTGGTGCTTTGAGTGCAGCCCGATTGGGCGATGAAGTCAACCCTAACCGTGAGAGCAGCGGCAGCCAGTTCTATATCGTTTGGGGCAAGACCTACAAACAGAACGAGCTCAAGCAGATGGAGAAACAGATGGGGATGCAAATGGAGCAAACCGTCTTCAACCAACTTGCCAAGGAGCATCATGATGAAATCATGAACTTCCGCCGCAACCGTGACCGTGAGGGATTGATGAAGCTACAAGACCAACTCATCGACGAGACCAAGGCGAAGTGCAAGGAGCAAGGTTATCCTAGGTTCACCGAAGAACAAGTGAAAGCTTATACCGAGACTGGTGGCACTCCTTTCCTCGACAACCAATACACCGTATTCGGCGAGGTAGAGGAAGGTTTGGACGTAGTGGAGAAGATTCAGAACTGCGAGACCTTGCGTGGCGATCGCCCAAAGGAAGACATCAGTATGGGGATTCAAGTAGTCGAGGAATAACCCCGACTACCCAATTCCCAGCTTCATATACATTATTATATAGAGTACCTCATTAAGTAGCCTAGACTATTCATTCGTATTAAATATAAAAACAAATCAAAACTAAAGATGAAAAGCAACTACATCTCAAAGGGCATCATAATGCTCTTGGCATTGGCTGGTTCTAACTACAGCTATGCCCAACAAGCCACCGTTGTGGTCAACAACCCCACCGACGCCCAACGCCAAGAATTGGTGGAAGTCAACATAAGTGACGTGAAAGCCAAATTGGCAGGCATCGCTCCCAAAAAGGGCGAGGCTTACATCGTCAAAAACAAGCGAGGGCAACAGATTGGTTCACAGATTACCCACGATGGCAAACTCCTCATCGATGCCAGCATCCGTCCTCATGGCTCTGCCACCTACTATATCAGCATCGGCAAGCCATATCCACAAAAGGTGTGGACTACTGGAGCACTCTACAAGATGCGAAAGGATGACATCGCTTGGGAGAACGACCGATGCGCCTATCGTGTCTATGGCCCTGCCCTCCAACGTACTGGAGAGCGTTCTTTCGGCACCGACATCTGGGCGAAGAACACACCTGACACCGTGGTATATGAACGATATGTAATGGACAAGCAAGGCAATGTCGATGGCGACAAGGTCGATGAGAAAGTGAAGAGTGAAGAACGAAGAATGAAGAATCTCTCAGGTGCAGCCCTCGAAGCACAGAAAGCAAAGATCAAGGCTTTGAAGGCAGAGTCGTACGAGATAGATGTCACTACCTCCTTCCACCTCGACCACGGCAATGGTCTCGACCCTTACCGTGTGGGAGCCACCCTCGGACTTGGCGCACCTAGCCTCATGACTGGAAATCAACAATTCTTGCCTTACTGCTACAAGACTTACAAGATTTTGGACAATGGTCCGCTTCGCTTCACCGTAGAGCTCACTTACAATCCTTCCACCATAGGAGATATGCAAAACGTGGTGGAGCATCGCATCATCTCGCTCGACAAAGGCAGCAACTTCAACAAGATGACAGTCTGGTATGATGGCCTCACCCACCCTACCGACTTCGCCACTGGTTTCCCTATCCACGAGGAAGACACCGAGACCAAGACTTTTGCCAAGGACTACGTGAGCTATGCCGACCCAACCGACAACATCGAGGTCAACAACTCCCAAGTCTTTGTAGGCGTTCTCTTCCCTAACGGTATCGACAACACCTACTACCAGCTCTTCGACAAGAAGCACGATGGAGCGACAGGCCATGCCCTCGGGTTGAAGCGTGGTCTGAAGAATGCCGAGAAGTACAGCTACTACTTCGGTGCAGCCTGGAGCAAGTATGACGTTCGCAGTTACACCGAGTGGCAAATCCGCATCAAGGAATTCTTGGAGGCATTGAAGACTCCACTTCAAGTCAAGCTATAGTTGAAAAGGACTCCATATCAAGCAAAACTATAATTGACACCCCCCATTCAGAAGAAACTCAACATTCATTTAATAACTAAAAATATAAAGCCCTGCGTCTCTTTCTAAAGGCGCAGGGCTTTCTGTTATATCTTGCCAAATAAAAAACGATGTCTTACTTTGCCAAGTCGAAACCGACACGTACACCATCGTAGTTCTTGGTGATATTGCCGATGGTGCTGAGGGTAGAGTTGCCACTCAATGCTGTCAAGGTCTGAACCAAGGTCAAGAGTTTCTTCGACTCAAACAAGAGGCTCACACCACTCGTCTTCTTGGTTGCGAAGCCAGAGATGCTGAGCAACAAGCCCTTCATCGTGATGGCGTGGGTCTTCTCATCGAAGGTATAAGTACCCTTCCAAGACTTGCCATGAATCTTTGACTCGAAAGTGCCGTCTGTATTAAACTTGAAATAAGTATTGGAGCTAGTGAAACCAGCCTTGGTATAATAAGTGCTCAATTCACTCTCTATCTTGTTGGCTGCGATATCACCACCTGCCTTAGCCAAGAGATTCTCGGATGTAAAAGCGCAACCTGGCTTATTGTATTTCCAAGTAGAAGCACAGAGGTCTGCCTGCTTGAAGGTAGAAGAGCCAATGACATTGTCCAAGATGCCATTGATGATGCTTCCAGCAGTACTGCTACTACTACTGCCACCACCAAGCAAACCACCCAATACGCCTGCTATCGTAGAACCGGTAGAGGTGGCTGAAGAAGCGGTGGAAGGAGTTGTGGATGTTGTAGAAGTGCTAGTAGATGCAGCCGTCGTAGCAGCTGTGGTCGTGCTAGACTTGGTTGTCTTAGAACTAGTTGTCTTCTTGGTTGTTGTCTTTTTAGTTGACTTCTTGGTTGTCTTCTTCACAGGGCAACTTGTCATCTCTGACAAAGAAGTCTCATTCATCTCAGTTGCAAAACTGCCTATTGCACCAGCGAGCACAAGGGCAGCCATAAAAAAAACTTTTTTCATACCTATCTTATATATTATTTAAAATTCGAGTGCAAATTTCGCAAAAAAATAGCAAATAGAGAAAGTTTTTTCCCTTTTTCTTGTGGAAAATCCCTATAAAGAGAGTTAAGAGTGTGAATATTCGGTTAAATCGGGATGAAGATTTGCCAATTGTTTGATGTATATCAAAAAATAGGGCAACGACCTTGCATTTTTATCGGTTTTTCTTTCATTTTCTCTGAGAATGCTCTATCTTTGCAACGTATTCAAATCACAATAGGTTTATCAAAACACAAAAGGTTATGAACGATTGTTTAGTAAAGGTTAACGAAGAGAATCAGAATCAGGCTATCAGCAGATGCCAGAGCATTCTTCGTGATCGCCGCGAGGCTCTTGCCTCTAAGGCTAAAAGCAGAAATTAAAGAGATTATCTTTTAAGAGAGATTCTCGTGTGCAGCTTTGTTTTTCTTCCTGAAGGAAAAGGCACTCGTATGTGGTAAATTCCATTGATAAGGAAGAAGGTTATGCTGTAAGATTATGATCTTTATCCCCCGCTCGATAGAGAGTCGAGGACATCACGAAAAAGTCCCGCTGTAAGGAATTTCATCCTAACAGCGGGACTTTTTTGGTTCCTGAAGGCAAGTTTACATTAGCGAGAAATTTGCCAATTTCCTTGATGGTAGCTTTGGCAATTATTCCCAAATATTGCTTTGCTTTTCTTCTTCCTCGTCGTCAAAGTTCCAAGTGTTAAATTGCTTGGCTTGCGCATCCTCGCCATTACCACCTAGAGAACCACCTCCGACTCCTGCGCCTTCTTCCAGGACAGAAGAGGAAAGGTTGAGCTTGATGGTCTCAGCCATGGGGGATATATATGTCCTTTTCATCTTTTTACTTTTTTATTTGATTATTATCTTCTTACCATTGATGATGTAGATACCTTTCTGGGTAGGACTTGTTACTTTTCTTCCATCCAAGGTGTAATAGGTTTTGCCACTGGTGACCTGTGATGGAGCAGTCATGCCATGGATACCCGTGGTATCACCAAACCAGTCCAAATAAATGACGGTCTTGGCTGCATTGGCATTGCTTGGATTCTTCAGCTGCAAGTATGCGAAGTTGCTCTTGGCATCGCCTTTTACCCATTTATAGAAACACTGTTGGTTGCCATCTATCACCGTGCCCGACTGATTTTCATTCTTGTCCAAGTGGAAATACTTGGTGGTCAAGATGTAGTTCTGGCAGCCCTCTTTCTTCGCTGTTGCAAATTCAGTCGCTTTGTCACCTGTTCCTACCAAGGCATTACTTGTGAGCTTTTGGGGAGTAGTGTTGAAATCCGTGGTGAAGATAGGATGGCTCTCGCCTAAGTTGCCGAAAGTCTTCAAGATGACACCTTCGTCAGGAGCGGATTGGTTGTTCGGTAATTCCGTGAAATTCACAGAGGTGGCATTCGACTGATAGTTGGTAGAGACACTGTAGGCAGTGACTGCCGTTCCGTTGAGCCTCTCGTTCAAGCTGTAATCTACAGGGTAGCTCTGGCTATATGTGGCATACTTGATGTAATTTTGGGTAGCACTTCCTATAGTCTTGTTGTCCTTGACGATGGCTATGCGGTATAGTTTGCAGTTATATACACAGAAAGTTAAGTCCTTGGTCTTATCCCCGAGTCGATAGACAGAAACGCGATTATTATTACTGTTTGTAATTGTTCTGAGGCTATCGACGCCTAATGTGTTCAGATTGAACATCTCATTGCCATTGTGTTCTATGTAAACCATTGCATTGGCAGGAACCGATTGAATGGTGACGTAATGTGTTCCACCAATGAGGTCCAGATAGGTGTTACCTTTGTCTTCTGACCCATTTTTACATACTATTCGGAATCTGTCTCTATTGTTTTTCACTAAGTTGAACAGCAAGCCTTTTAGTTCTGGCAGAATGGTATTGCTTGTGCCTGCTTTTATCTCTTGTCCTTGTGCAAAGCTGCTCTTTCGTGCATTGAAACTTCCGTATTCATGATCATTGCCTTCATTTTTCTCCCCCCAATAGGTATTTCCCGCCGTTACGCTTTCTTTGATTTTAGTGAAAGTGGAGTCTGAGATATTTGTGAAATCCCAGGTATAAACATCTTTTCTAGCACGAGAGTCAGAGGCCTCTGCAGACTTAGGGGTCTCGAAATAGAACTTGAAGTTTTTCTCCATTGGCTGCCCGCCATTTCCTACAATGGCGTATGTAGGAATTGTCACCTCATAGCGCATGCCATAGAATAAGTGCTGGCCAGAGTACTCAAACCACAATTTGTTTCCGTCGGCATGAATCTTATTGTACTCATCGTAAATGCCGCTTCTTGCGCTGTAGTATTCTAGAGATTGATAGCTTTCGCTACCACCCATAGGGCGACAGAAAATCAAGGCACCATCCAAAAGTTGGATGTCTTCATTGAATTTTATTTCTATCTGCTTGGATGTAGTCGGCTGAACATCTTCCACTTTTATGGTAGATTCTGCTGCAGAGGACGTAGATTCTACTATTGGTGCGTTACCTATCACTTTGGCTGTTGTAAATACAAAGGTATCATCGTCCAACGTGCCTACTACATCTTTAAGTTCTGCCTTTTTGCTCAATTTTAAAGTATAGGTATAGTTGGGACGAAGCTGCTGACCTTCTTTGGGCGTAAATACAAGTTTGTTGCCATTTGCGATACCCGTCACAGTTCCTATGTCGTGGGTCTGGCTTCCGTCTGCGCTTTTTCCCTCGAGAGTCGCTGTTACATTGTTCCTGATATTTGTATTTTTTCCATCATTGTCTTTGGCAGACAAGATGATACGTGTGGTGAGAGGAGCCTCGTCCTGATTGTATGGGGTGGTCATACTCAGGTTTATACCCTTCATGGAACTAATCAAGTGCAATACAATCTGATTGTTCTTCAAGGTAGAGCCTGCTGTAGCATTTTTCAAGCTACCGGCAGTAATCTTGATGGAGTAATACTTACCTGCTTTTAATTGAACTGGCACGAAAAGTGCCCTGGAATCATCGCTTAAGCCGCATTTTTGAGAATCCTTGTTATATGTATTTACTGTCGTACCGTCGGATACGATAACTTTGAAGTCGGCTGTTTTCTCAATTTCTTCACCGAAAGCAAACGCCACTCGGTTGTTGTCGAGTGTGGAAACTGTATATGGATTATCTTTATTAATTTCTGTTGTTCCATTGTATGCTCCCAAATAGTTCAATCCCTTGGTTGAGAATGTGAAGCTGCAGTTCTTGTTGCCCGTACCCGAAGTCTCCATGATCACATTTGCAGGAATATTCAAGGTATATGTGGTAGCTGACTCCAACTGCTTGTCTTGGGGTAGTGTAAAGTTGAGTACAGTTTCACCTGCGTTCAAAGTGGCAGTTACTTCCATGGCGTTGTCTTCATCGTCAGAGGTCAATGTGGCCTTGATGGTTGTCGCCGTAGGAGTCTTGGTTCCATTGACATCGTAAGCCCACAATGGTTTTTCAGAAGTCACCTTGATGGATGTGAGGTTAGGATCGACTCCTGTTGCGTTGTTCTCAGGTGTTGTCATGGTAAGAACAGGTGCAGCATCAAGTACAGAGATTTGCGAAATCCATACTCCCCAAACTTCGTTGTAGCTCGGGTCGTCAATGGTTAGGGTGGCATTACCATCTTGAGTCACTTTGTATATTTCTATATTGTCCTTTCTTTCTTGAGAAACTTTCAGGTTGGTCGTCGGAAGAATGTCTACACCCGTATAAGAAATCTTTACCTTCTGTCCTTCATGAAGAGAAGGAATGGTGATGGTGGCTTTTCTTGGAAGGGAAACGCAGTTTCTTTTTCTATCTGCGCATACGTGATCTGTGAAGCGAAGACCACGAAGTAAGTCCACATCATAACCTGTGGCAACAGTAGGTTCGTGACCAGAGTTTCGCCATTCATTGTCTTCACCGGCAGTGTTAGGTGTCCAAATTTCAGATACGAATTGGCTTTCTGATTTTTCCCATAGGCTCTCGTCTGTGAAATTCCATGTGTAAGGGTAAGCCTGTACCGTATAATTGTCCAAGCCACCTGTTTGATAAGTGATGTCAATGGATGTGATGTAGGCTTTTCCTGCACTATTATTGGTAAGGGATACAGAACTTGCACCTTTCTCCAATGACCAGGTTTGTGTGGTGACATAACTTGTGGCTTTCGCTGGGTCTAAAATGCCGCCTGTAGTTGAGCATTCAGTAAAGTACCCTTTATTTTTATTATCTCCTTCAAAATGGAATACAATTTTTGTAATCTTCATTTCTGCTGATGAGCCTGAAATCGTGATGTTGGCACTTGCCTTTAGCGCAATCGTTTGTCCATGGTTAGAACCTGCAGCGGCAGGGTTCCAACTGGCATTGTCATCGCTTGCTGCAGTGATTTTCAAAGTAATGCCTCCATGTGCAATCGAATCGGAAGTTCCTGAGAGAACGCTCAGTTTGGTTAGGTTACAATCGCTTCTTGTCGGTGATGTGGCACCGAATGTCATCGTCTTGTCCGCCCAAGCATTGCTTCCCCAGAATACCATCAGGAGAAGCAAGCAAAAGTCAATCAATCTTTTCATTTTACTTACATTTATATTTATAATGTTTTTTGTTTTATTTAATCATCGTTTTCTTGTTGCCTATATCTATTGAAACAGTCTTTTTGGCGTAGTTTTTTAAGCAGCAAGACATACGTCTTAACTCCTTAACTTCCTTAACTCCTTTAACTTCCTGATATGCGAAAGTTCAATTATTATATTGCAAAATTACTTTTTCCCATATAGATAAAGGTGCAATATTGAGATTTTATAGTGGACAATAATGAAAGTATATTCGAATCCGATTCATAAACTACATTTTTTCTTCTCTTTTCGTGTATTTCCACCAATTTCTATTCGAAAATCCACCATACCGATTCTTTTTTGTTGTAGTTTGTTATCACAGAAAAAATAGTTCTATATAATTCACTGAGCCCACTTAAAAAAGGGGCTCAGTTTATTACTTTTCTACTTTGCAACCCGCATTGCGGAGCAACTGGAGAAGACCATTTTCACCACCTAAATTGGCGGCATCAACAACAAAGAAGGTTGGCTTCTCTGCCATCACAGTCTGCACCTTTGCAGCCCAAGCCTCAAGAGTTGGTTGAGAAACATGAGCGCCAGTAGCCTTGAAAGCAGCATCTACGTCCTGTGCCTTGAAAGCACCTACAGCCTTATTCAACTTGGCCAACTCTGTAGGCTCATTCTCCAGAAACTCTACCAAGCGTGCCACCTGCTGCTTCAGATCACTCTTATAGGTAGCATTGATATAAGCATCCACATCACTTAAACCGCCTACAGTCTCATTGTTTGCCTTTGCCTGTGCTTCAAAATACTGGTCGAAAGTATGAGTAGGATCATACATACCCATGTGATTGGCCACAAAGAGCAGTTGCTCCAAGTCCTCCATCAAGGCAGCAGGAGTCAAGTTGCCATATTTCTTCTGCACGTAAGAACTGCGGAAATCCACCTCCATGTATTTCTTGAGGAAAGCATTAAGCTTTGTCTGCTGAGCCGGAGTAAGCAAACTGAGAAGAGTCTTGCCGTCAGCCAGTTTCTTAGCGTCATTGATGGTCTCTTGATAAGCCGCCTTGTTTACCTCGAAATACATCTGATCGGTATTAGTAAGTGCTTCCTTCAACTCACCACTCAGACTAACAACACCCATAGGATTCATGAGCCGGTTGGAAGCCATGATATAGGAAGGCTTCTGGTCGGTACTATCTTTACTAATCTTGTAAAGAAGCTGTGCCTGCACACTCACCATGCTTACACTTATCAGCATAAGCGACAAAACAATTCGCTTCAACGAATTGAAATTCATCTTCTTGAAATTCATTTACTTTTAAATTAAAACATTAAACTTATCTTTCACTAAACTCTCTATTTTGTGGACAAAAGTACAAAAAAATCCCGATACAACAACAATTGTATCGGGATTTTATATATTTATGTGACATTTTTCTTGTTACTTAGCCTCACCAGCCTTTGTTGCATGCATGATAACCTCTACGTGGTTGCCATCCTTCATCACTACATTCTTGAGGAAATCGCTCACTGCCTTTGCATCTACAGAGCTTACCTCCTTCTTGAAGTTGGTATGAGTATCAATACCATGAAGCAGATACTCAGAAATAACACCCATCCAGTAGCCATTCTGCTTACAGCTTACATCAGCCTGCTTCAGAAGGATTTCCTTCACTTTCTGAAGGTCATCCAGATTAGGCTGCTCCATCGCATCCTTCAAACCAGAATAGAAGTAAGGAATAGCATCCTTAGACTTGTCTGGGTTCATCATTGCATTACCAGTAACACCTACACGCATGGTCTTACCATCAAGTTTTACACTTTCCATAGCATCAGCACCAGCATAATAAGCAGCGCTCAACTTTTCACGGATATTACGGTTGTAATCCATATTGATAACGCGAGCTGCGATATCAGCAAGAACTGAGTTGCGCAATGTATAAGGAGCCTCTGAGCACCAGATCTCAGCAGCTACATCCTGTGGATTCTCCATTGCCTTGGTGAACTTGTTGACAACTTCACCCTTCACTGGCAATGTCTCTACGTTCTTAAATTTCTTTCCGTTGTTTGGCAAAGAAGCGATATACTGCTCGATAAGAGGAAGAATCTTAGCCTCATCGAAGTTGCCGACAAAGAAGAAAGTATAATCCTTCGCATTACCGAAAAGCTGCTTACCGAGTTCAAGTGCGCGGTCGTAGTTTACACTCTTCACCTCATCCACTGTCATTGTGCGGAATACAGGGTTACCAGGATAGAGCGTGCTGGTCAATGAATCCTGGAATACAGCCTGAGGATTGTTGCTACGATTGGCGAGTGCTGTTACCTGATTGTTGATCAGGTTGTTGACAGCCTTCTCGTCCTTAGTCAGATTGGTGAGCTTCAAATAGATGAGCTGCATCAAAGTCTCCAAATCCTTTGGAGTTGAGCCACCAGCCAAACCATGACGGTATCTTGAGACACTGAATCCGCAAGAAGCAATCTTACCAGCCAATACCTTCTCAAGGTCATTATTGGTAAAGCCACGCAAACCACTTGAGTTCATCAAGGCACCCATCATCTTCACCTCGTTGAGATCCTTTGTTCCGAAAGCAGAAGTACCACCATCGGCAGTAGCAGCAAACTGTACCTCGTCGTTCTTGAAGTCAGTCTTCTTGAGCACTACTTTGGCACCATTAGAGAGTGTCAAGAGTTTGAATCCGAACTGCTTGTTCTCTGTAGTCTTCTTGATCTTGCCAGCCTTAGGAAGCTGTGCCATCAAAGGCTCCTGCTTTACATTATCAACGTAAGCTTCGAGCTTTTCACCACGCACCTGCTTTACGACGTCAGCCAACTGCTGCTGTGTTGGATAAACAGCACCCTCAGCATCACGCATCATCAGAAGTGTTACGAAGTTGGTATCAGTCTCGCAAATCAACTTCTTGGCATAAGCATTCACGACATCCACAGGGAGGTTTGGCACCATCATCTTATAGATCTGATATTCATCCTCTACAGAAGGGATTGGCTCATTAGAGATGAAATGATCTACATACTGAGAAGTAAACTGCTCATTCTTCATCTTATCACGGTTAGAATACATCTTATCCAAACCGCTCATGAAATCCTCTTTATAGCGAACGTACTCAGTAGCCGTGAAACCGAAGTCCTTAGCACGCTTAGCCTCACAGAGAACAGCTGCATAAGCCTCAAGCATCTTGCCAGGCTTGGCAACTGCAGAAAGACTGAAAGCATCCTTTGTGCGGGAAACCAAGTAGCTGCCATTATCACAACCAGCCTGGAGATATGGACAGTCAGCCTCCAATGACTTTTCGCCCAAACGAGAGCTAAGCATGCTGGCAATTGCACTCTGAACATAAGAAGTAGCGAAGTAATTGAGATTACCCTTCAAAGAGTCAGGTGTAGCATCGTGCTTCATGCTGATCATAGCCACATCGTAGTTCTGCTCCTTGTCCTTGTCAACTACATAGATAGCTGTATCATTGTCAGGAACCAACTCAGGGATCACCTTTGCTGCATTAGCAGGAACCTTGATGCCGCTGAAGAGTTTCTTGATCTGTGCCTCTATGTGATCAACATCTATATCACCTACTATGATGATAGCCTGATTGTCCGGACGATACCATTTGCGATAGTAAGCACGGAGAGTTTCAGGATCGCAACCATCAATGATACTCATCAGACCGATTGGCATACGATAACCGTACTTGCTGCCAGGATAGAGAGCAGGGAGAGAACGCTCCAACATACGCTGCTGACCTACCATTCTCATACGATACTCATTGTGAACGACATCACGCTCACCCTCTATCGCCTCCTTCGTCAGAGAGATACCATTACTCCAATCCTTGAGAATCAACATGCAGGAATCGACAGCGGTGGCACGGGTAGTAGGAACATCCGTGAAATAATATACCGTCTTGTCGATGCTGGTGTAGGCATTCAAGTTCTTGCCATACTCCACGCCGATGCTCTGGAGATAGTTCTGGAGACTGTTTCCCTGGAAATGTTCGGAGCCATTGAAAGCCAAGTGCTCCAAGAGGTGAGCCAAACCACGCTGGTCGTCATTCTCATTGATGGAACCCACCTTCTGTGCAATGTAGAAACTAGCTACATGCTCAGGGAAATTGTTGTGACGAATGTAATAGGTCAAGCCATTGTCGAGGTGACCGATTCTCACATTCTTGTCAACAGGTATCTGTGGCATCTGCTGTGCCATCATACTACCTGTAGCAAGCAGCATCATCGCTGCTACGAAAATTTGCTTTAACTTCATTGTTATAGTTGTAAATTAAATATTTTCCTCGTCTTTCGAGTTGTTTGCCATGTTCCTCCTCTATACTAAAGATACGTAATACCCTCATTTTAGGTAACTTTCGGGGTGCAAAAATAACATAATTAAAGAAACGTTGCAAGTATTTAGAGTGAAAACTTCCAAAATGCCTCCATTCTTAACATTAAACTAACATTTGCCCAGACGTGCCCTAACATTGCGTTAACACACCTTCCTCGGCTCCCCTGAAAGCCCACCTTATCGGCTCACGTTGAAACTCTTCGTCCAAGACCCACGGAAGAGTCGCACCAAGAAGAGGATGCCTCGGAACGTCAGCTCCACTGCCATGGCTATCCAGACTCCCTCCAAGCCGTAACTCTTCGACAAGCCGTATGCCAAGGTGAGGCGCACAAACCACATCGTACTGAGGTTGATGGCAGCAGGCTTGAAGGTATCTCCTGCTCCCACACAGACACTATAGGTGACGATGCTTGCCGCAAAGAATGGTTCGGCGAAAGCCTCGATGCGCAAACAGGTGGTACCCAACTCCTGGATAGATTCCACTGGCGACAACAGACCTATCATCTCTGGAGCGAAGACATACATCACAACTCCCATCAGAGCCATCACAGCCATGCCCAAGCCCACCGTCATATAAGCGAAGTTCTTGCACAAGTCCATTCGGTTGGCTCCATGCGTCTGTCCCACCAAGGTGGTAGCGGCATCACCGATACCATACCCCGGCATATAGCAGAGACTCTCCGCAGTAATGGCAAAGGAATGGGCGGCGATGGCGATGTTGCCTAGCGGAGCCACAATCATGGTGCTCACTATCTGCGCACCACTCATCAAGATGTTTTGGATGGCAATAGGAATGCTAATCTTGCAGGCATTGCGAACATACTCCTTCACCCAATGGAAACGAGCGGCATCCTGGCGAAGATTCAAAATCTTGTTTTGGCACGCCGCCAACCAGAGGTTAGGCAAGGAGATGCAGATGTATGCCAAGGCTGTGCCATAAGCTGCCCCGACCACTCCCATCTTGAATATATATATAAACAGGTAATTGAAGACCACGTCACAGATGCACACCAATATCGCCATGACGCTCGGTGTGTGCATATTGCCAGCCGACTTGAGCATCATCTCCGAAGTATGATAGAGGAAGATGAAAGGCAAAGCCAGCGCATAAATCAAGAAATAGCGAGAGGAATTGTCTGCGATGTCGCTGCCGCCACCCAACCAATAAGGCAAGGGCAGATGGATCGCCACTCCTATCAGGGCAAGACAGACACTAAAAAGCAAGCCACAAATCAAGGCATGACGAAAAACCTGTCGAGCCTTGACAAAATCGTTGGCACCGATGAAATGCGCCACTTGCACCGAGAACCCCGTGGCTGCCGCACTGAGCAAGCTGCCTATCAACCAAGTGGTAGATTCTATCAGTCCGATGCTAGCCGAAGCCTCAGCACCGAGATGCCCCACCATAGAAGCGTCGATGAAGAACATCATCACCGTGGAAATCTGCGCCAACATAGAAGGGATGCTCAGCCCCACAATCAGGTTGAGTTTCTCCCGGCGAGCCATGTCACGCCCCAAGCGGATGGACTCCATCAAATAATCAGTCTTTTTACTATATAGCATAACTTTTATCAATCGAATGATATTCCATTATCCAGCAAAACGAACGCCAAATAACAGAAAATGGCGACCCCAATTTGAGGAATCGCCATTTTTTATAAACATAAAATAATTACTTTCTCTTCAATCATTATTCCCAAAATACTCACTAATTACCTTTATAAGATAACCAAACCTATTTGTCGTCCTTGAATAAACAATCTTTTATTTACCTTTCTAAACCTAATACCTGTCGTCCTTGAATAACAATCTTAATTTTTACCTTCAAACTAATAACCTAGAACAATCTATTACCTAACTAAAAACCTAAAACTTATATTTTCTGATGCAAAGGTACAACTATTCCTTGAAACTGCAATGATTTTATGAATAAATTTGCAAGTTTCTAACATTTTTTTGATGTACGTCAACCAAATGTGTGCGAACACAAACACTTGTTTATCCTTTGCAACATATTTTTAGATTTGCTTTCTCACCCTAGCCGTTCCCCCATCATATACAAACAAAATCGCCCTGCCAGCCTTTCCAGCCGACAGGGCGATTTGATGTATTATTTCATTACCCAAGCACCATTACCATGCTTGACACCGTTCAGTATCAACTCGAAGCGGAGCATGGAGTAAGCTGGGATGCCAGTTTTCACCTCTGAGCCGTAACCCAAATTCTGAGGGATGAACACCTGCCAATGGTCGCCAACGTGCATATTCTGCAAGGCAGTGGTGAAGCCATCTATCCAACTGTTTGCCACTCCCTTGGTAGGAAGAGCCTTGGTAGCATCGTATGTACCAGAGAAAGTCTGGTCATATACATATCCATCCTTGTAAGAGGTGGTAGGAATCAATCTTCCACGATAACTCATCTGGATAGAGTCGGTATAGAGAGGAGATACCTCGCTGCTACCTGTGCCCAAGACATGCACCACGATGTATTCATCATCCTTGTAGGAAGGAGTGAACTGGTTGCCAGCCTGGTCCTTGTTGCCCGTCTGATTATTGAGCGACCAGTTGCGTATCACCTTCCACTCCGTGCTACCGGCATTCATCTGCTGTCTGGCAAAAGCCAAGGTGTCGGCGAAAGCCTGGTCGTTGCGTGCCTGCCAGTTGGCAAACTCAGCCTGCGAATCATCGTCCGTCTCGCTGCATGATGACAGCACCAACGCCGTCATCAGCAGAAAGAACATATATTTCAAATTCTTCAAATTCATCTAGATGTATTTGATTACTGATATTAATATACCTATTTTATAAATAGATAGATATACGATTAGAAGTTCTTGATTTCCTTACCAAGCTTCTTCAATACGCTTGTGATGCTCACACGGTCCTCGATGATGCTGCGGAGGTCGCTGATGGCAACACGCTCCTGCTCCATCGTATCACGGTAACGGAGAGTTACCTTGTGGTCGTTAGGAGTCTCGTGGTCAACGGTGATACAGAATGGAGTACCGATGGCATCCTGACGGCGATAACGCTTACCTATGGAATCCTTAGGATCGCCATAGTGAGTATTGAAGTGGAACTTCAACTCATCCACAATTTCGCGAGCCAACTCTGGCAGACCTTCCTTCTTGTCCAATGGGAATACAGCGCACTTCACTGGTGCCAATGCCTCTGGCAACTTCAAGACAACACGTGTCTCACCATTCTCCAGCTTCTCCTCGCAGTAAGAGTGGCACATCACGCTGAGGAACATACGGTCAACACCGATAGAGGTCTCTACATCATAAGGTACATAGCTCTCGTTCTTCTCAGGGTCGAAGTACTTGATAGAGCGACCGCTGAACTTCTCGTGCTGAGAAAGGTCGAAGTTGGTACGGCTGTGGATACCCTCCACCTCCTTGAAGCCGAATGGCATCTTGAACTCGATGTCGGTAGCGGCGTTAGCATAGTGAGCCAACTTCTCGTGGTCGTGGTAACGATAGTTCTCGTTACCCATGCCGAGAGCCTCGTGCCATGCCAAACGAACCTTCTTCCAGTACTCAAACCACTTCATCTCTGTGCCTGGCTGGCAGAAGAACTGCATCTCCATCTGCTCGAACTCTCTCATACGGAAGACGAACTGGCGAGCAACCACCTCGTTACGGAATGCCTTACCTATCTGGCAGATACCGAATGGCAACTTCATACGACCGGTCTTCTGAACGCTCAAGTAATCTACGAAGATACCCTGGGCTGTCTCAGGACGGAGATATACCTTGCTGGTAGCATCGCTGGCAGCACCCATCTGGGTAGAGAACATCAAGTTGAACTGACGAACGTCTGTCCAGTTCTTGGTACCGCTGATAGGACAAACGATGCCCTCATCAAGGATAATCTGCTTCAACATCTCCAAGTCTGGCCCCTGCATAGCCTCGGTATAGCGAGCATGAAGCTCATCATGCTTCTTCTGGTTCTCCAACACACGAGGGTTGGTAGCACGGAACTGAGCCTCGTCGAAGCTATCACCGAAGCGCTTCTTAGCCTTGGCGATCTCCTTGGCGATCTTCTCCTCATACTTAGCCATGTGATCCTCGATGAGCACATCGGCACGATAACGTTTCTTGGAATCACGGTTGTCAATCAATGGATCGTTGAAGGCATCTACGTGACCAGAGGCCTTCCATACAGTAGGGTGCATGAAGATGGCTGCATCAAGACCAACGATATTCTCGTGCAACAATACCATGCTCTGCCACCAATACTGCTTGATATTATTTTTCAGCTCAACACCATTCTGACCATAGTCGTAAACGGCAGCCAAGCCATCATAAATTTCACTACTAGGGAACACGAAGCCATACTCTTTGCAATGGCTTACAATTTTCTTAAAAACATCTTCCTGTGCCATGATTAAATCTTATTTTTTTCAAATTTTCGGCAAAGATACGCCTTTTTCTCGAATTTTCTTTGTATTTTTGCCATAAATTATCAAAATTAGTATTAAAAGCTATCTATGAGCGACGAAATTAAAGACAAAGACGGACTCGAAGAGGAGATTTCTGCTGATTCTAAGGAAAACGAGCAGAACGACGACACATCCACTCAACATTCAGACTACAAGCCGGTGAACCGATTTGACGCCTCCGCTGTACACCATCTCAGCGGCATGTACCAAAACTGGTTCCTCGACTATGCTTCGTATGTCATCCTGGAGCGTGCCGTTCCTCACATCGAGGATGGTCTCAAACCTGTGCAACGACGTATCCTCCACTCCATGAAACGAATGGACGATGGAAGATACAACAAGGTGGCGAACATCGTGGGACACACCATGCAGTTTCACCCTCACGGTGATGCTTCCATCGGTGACGCCTTGGTGCAGATGGGACAGAAAGACCTCCTCATCGACACACAGGGCAACTGGGGAAACATCCTCACCGGCGACCGTGCCGCTGCCCCTCGTTATATCGAGGCTCGTCTTTCCAAATTCGCACTCGACGTGGTCTTCAACCCGAAGACCACCGACTGGCAACTCTCTTACGATGGTCGTAACAAGGAGCCTATCACGCTCCCTGCCAAGTTCCCGTTGCTCCTCGCCCAAGGTGCTGAGGGTATCGCCGTGGGACTGAGCAGCAAGGTATTGCCGCACAACTTCAACGACCTTTGCGATGCCGCTATACATTATTTAAAAGGAGAGCCGTTCGCCATCTATCCCGACTTTCCTACCGGCGGTGCCATCGATGTGAGCAAGTACAACGATGGTCAGCGTGGCGGTGTATTGAAGGTTCGTGCCAAGATAGACAAGCTCGACAACAAGACGCTCGTCATCACCGAGATACCATATAGCAAGACCACAGTAAGCCTCATCGAGAGCATCACCAAGGCGGTGGAGAAAGGCAAGATCAAGGCTCGCAAGATAGAGGATGTCACCTCCGCCAACGTGGAGATTCTCGTACACCTCACTCCAGGCACTTCCTCCGACAAGACGATGGATGCCCTCTATGCCTTCAGTGATTGCGAAATCAACATCTCGCCCAACTGCTGCGTCATCGAGGACAACAAGCCTAAGTTCCTCACCATCAGCGATGTGCTCCGCCACAGTGTAGATCGTACCATGGGACTGCTCCGCAAAGAGTTGATGATTCGCAAGGGCGAACTGGAGGAACAACTCTTCTTCTCCTCCTTGGAGCGCATCTTCATCGAGGAACGCATCTACAAGGAGCGCAAGTTTGAGCAGAGCAAGACCCAAGACGAGGTGGTAGCCTTCATCGACTCCAAGTTGGAGCCATTCAAGGACAAGCTCTTCACCGCCGAGGTGGATGGCAAGGGCATGGTGGAATATGCCTTCCATCGTGAGATCACCCGTGAAGACATCCTCAAGTTGCTCGAAATCAAGATGCAGCGCATCCTTAAATATAATAAGGATAAGGCAGACGAGCTGCTGATGAAGATCAAGGCAGAGCTTGCCGAGATAGAGAACGACCTCGCCCACATGACCGATGTCACCATCAACTGGTTTGAGTATCTCAAGGGCAAATATGGCAAGTTGCATCCTCGCAAGACCGAGATTCGCAACTTCGACACCATCGAGGTAACCAAGGTGGTGGAAGCCAACCAAAAGCTCTACATCAACCGACAGGAAGGTTTCGTGGGAACAGGCTTGAAGAAGGACGAGTTCGTATGCAACTGCTCCGACCTCGACGACATCATCATCTTCTATAAGGATGGAAAGTTCAAGGTCACCAAGGTGGCAGACAAGATATTCGTGGGCAAGAACATCCTTCATGTCCAGGTATTCAAGAAGAACGACAAGCGCACCATCTACAACTGTGTTTATCGTAACGGCAAGCAAGGTGAGTATTTCATCAAGCGTTTCAACGTGACCGCCATGACCCGTGACAAAATGTACGACATCACCCAGGGCACACCGGGCAGTCGCATCATCTACTTCACCGCCAATCCAAACGGCGAGGCTGAGGTCATCAAGGTGACAATGGAGCCAGACTTGACGAAGAAGCGTCAGAGCATCTTCCTTGAGAAGGACTTCTCCGACATCCTCATCAAGGGACGTGCCGCCAAGGGCAACCTCCTCACCAAGCGCACCATCCGCCGCATCGGTTTGAAGAGCCACGGACACAGCACCTTGGGTGGCAGAAAGGTTTGGTTCGACCCAGATGTCAACCGTATCAACTATGATGAGAACGGTCGCTTGCTCGGCGAGTTCTTCGATGACGATAGTATCTTGGTGGTACTCGACAACGGCGAGTTCTACATCACCAACTTCGACGTGAACAACCATTATGAGGACAACATCCTTCGTTTGGAGAAGTGGGATGAGCACAAGATTTGGACCGCCATCCTCTACGATGCAGACAACGATGGTTATCCATACATCAAGCGATTCACGATGGATGCCACGAAGCGTCACCAGAACTTCTTGGGCGAGAATCCAAACAGCAAGTTGGTGTTGCTCACCGACACGGTATATCCTCGCATCAAGGTAACCTACGGTGGTGTGGATGCCGTCCGTCCTGCTGAGGAAATCGACGCCGAACAGTTTATCGGTCAGAAGAGTTTCAAGGCAAAGGGCAAGCGATTGACTACTTGGAAGATAGACACCATCGAGGAGTTGGAGCCTACCCGCTTCCCAGAGCCGGAACCTGCCGAAGGAGAAGGTGACGAGGATGCTGAGCTGCAAGCCGATGGCGATGCTTCATCCGCCTCGAAAGACACCGCTTCAGAGAATACCTCTTCACAGAGCACCTCTTCACAAAAGCTCTCTTCGCAGAATACCTCTTCGCAGAATACAAACGAGCCAGAGGAGAACCTCGACCCTGATGCCGGCAAGAGCGAGCAGCAGGTCATCGACGAGTTGACCGGTCAGACCAACCTCTTTACGGATGATGACTTCAAGGATGACGAGAAGGACAAGGACTGGCTGTCGAAGCAATAAATGAGAATATGATAGAAGAATGGCAATATGAATTGAAACTAGGTAACGAGAAGGCTCTGCAAAGAGTCTTCTCGGAATACTACACCACCCTCTGTTCCATCGTTTTCCAATATGTCAAGGACAACCAAATCAGCGAATCTATTGCAGAAGATGTCATTTTCAACTTATGGGAAAAGCGCGAAAAGATTCTACCTTTGGAATCTTTTAGAAGTTACTTGCTTCGTATGGCACGTAACAAAAGTATCGACTATCTTCGCAGTCAACATTCTACATTAGAAATCAATGACATCATCCCACATCGCCTGATTTCAGACGAAGACATCTTCGAGACTTATATCAGCATAGAGCTACAACAGTTGATAGACCAAAAACTCAAAGAGCTCTCCACACAATGCCAAAGGGTATTCTATCTCAGTAGATACGAAAACCTTAGCTACCATGAGATTTCTCTTCAACTTGGCATCAGCGAAAACACCGTAAAGTACCACATCAAGACAGCCCTTGCCTATTTACGCAAGGAGCTCAGCCCTTATATTCTTTCGCTTCTCGTTACCGTATTATCAGCAGAATGAACTGTCTATGGCGACCGCATCTTGTCGCCTATTACGACTAGCTCTTGTTATCTATTACGAGTTACCATCTAGCTCTATTCTATTTTTCCGATAAAAAAAATGGGTTTCCGACTACACAACGCCATCATCCATTACGTTATCCCTTCAAAACGTAATGATTATGGACGAACAAGATATTATAAGACTCATACAAAAGCAAGAAGAGCAAACCATCACGGCAACTGAATACCAACAGTTGAAAAAATGGTTTGACGAATCAGCCGACAACCAGAAAACTTACAGGGATTACTGCGTCATATACCAAGGGTTGAAAATAGAAGCAGACAAGCAACGATTCGCCAATCAAGAATCTGCCGCATGGAGTCGCATCAAGCATCGCATCAACCCATTCTCTGGACACAACCAACCATCCCATAAGGTTCTTACCATGCTCCGATATGCCGCAATCATCGTTTTCGCCTTGATGATAGGAGGATTTGTCGGACATTATCTATATCAATATCATAGCACTAGCAAGAACATCGTGTCCATCTATTCACCTACAGGTTCGAAGTCATTTGTCACTCTTCCTGATGGCAGTCAAGTTTGGCTCAACTCAGGAAGTAGTATCGCTTACGATGGAGACTTTGGGAAGAAAGAACGCCACGTCACCATCAATGGCGAAGGCTATTTCTCGGTGACCAAGGACAAGGAGCATCCTTTCATCGTCACCTCGGAAGGAACCAGCATCAAGGTCTTGGGAACCAAGTTTGACATGAAGGCATACAAAGGCGACCCTTGCAAACGCATCACCCTCGTCGAGGGTAGCCTCTGCGTAAGCCACCAAGGAGAAGAGCGAATCATCAAGCCTAACCAACAAGCATTGATATTGGACAAGGGAATTCACATCAAGGACGTGCCTGCCAAGGAATACAGCAGTTGGATAAAAGAAGCGAGACCTGAGCAAAACTTGGTCGCTACAGCTCACGACAAGCAACTGCCTAGTATGATTGTGCCAACACAGCAAAGCCGCACCTCCTTGCTCTTCGACAACGAGCCGCTTTCACAAATCGCCAAGGACTTAGGCAGAACCTTCAATGTCAAGATTCTAATCGAAGGCAACATCGCTGACGAAGTATTCTATGGCGACTTCAGAAATGGTGAGAACCTCTACCAGATACTTGACATCATCTCGCTCACAGGCGATATGAAGTACAAGATTCAGCAGGGATGCGTCACTATATATAAATAATGTATAAAGAATAAACAACATATCAAACCATTTAATGATTAAGAGAGAATGAGAAACTACAGAAAAAATGCCAAGCATTCAAGTATAGCTTGCTTGATGCTTTCCGCACTCTTGACTTGTCATGCCCCTCAGGTCTTCGCCTCTAATAGCGAACCCGTCAAGGAGCAGACTGTCAGTGCCGCACTCAACTATGTGAAAAGCAAGTGGGGTTACTCCATTTGGTACAATGTGAGCGATGTCAACCTCAATCGCAAGGTTTCGGTAGATTACGCCAAGGGCAAGTCTATCAATAGCATCTTGAACGAGATACTGGCTGGCCAAAACCTAGTTTGCCAAATCAAGGGCAAAGCCATCGTTATCAAGAAGAAAGAAAATGCCAATGGGAACGCTAAGGCAACTGCCCAGACCATCATCGGAAAGGTGACAGAGACAGGCAGCAACGAACCAATAGTAGGTTGCATCATCAAGGTGAAGGGCAAGAAGAACATGGCTATCACCGACATCAATGGCAACTACTCCATTAACGCAGCATCAGGCGATGAACTCGTCTTCTCTTGCCTCCAGTATGACTCGGTTACCAAGAAGGTAAGCCACTCGTCCGTTGTCAACATCAATATGACAAACACCTCCATCGACTTGGGCGATGTGGTCGTCACAGGGTACCAGACAATGAAGAAGTTCAATATGACAGGTGCCGTTAATGTCATCAGCAAGGAGCAGATCGACTTGCGATCTACCAACTCATTGGAATCTGTATTGGAAGGAGCCGTACCAGGTCTTACAGTCTATAACGACGAATACCGCATACGTGGTGGTGCTTCACTGAACGCAGGCAACAGCCCTCTCTTCATCGTTGACAACTTCGAGGTGGAGCAAATGCCTACCAACATGGACCAGATAGAGACCATCACCGTATTGAAGGATGCCGCAGCCACAGCCATCTGGGGTTCGAGAGCTGCCAATGGTGTCATCGTTATCACCACCAAGAAGGGCAAGCAAGAAGCACCTCGCATCTCTTACTCAGGCAACTTCAGAGTGAATGCCAAGCCCGACTATGACGACTTGCACCGTGCTAGCTCTGCCGACATCGTCAACTACGACCGTGACGCTTTTATGGGGGGATATTACTACCCAGGGTTCTTCGACTATGGAACCAATGGCTATTCCCTATCGCAAGAAATCTTGAAAGACTATCTTGCAGATGACGTATCCACCATCCCTGCTACTACATTGGCAGAAATGAACAGTCGCCTGGATGCACTCGCCCAACGAAGCAACAAGAAGCAGATAGAAGACAACTTGCTACGCAATGCCTTCAAGCAGAACCACATGGTTTCCATCTCTGGTGGTGGCGAGCGTGTCAACTATTTCCTATCGGGAAGTTACACAGGCAGCAATTCCTCTTACAAGCAGGGCGACCAAAACAACTTGTTTGAAATCAACTCTCGCATCTCCTACAAGTTGCTCGACAACCTCACCTTACGTACCAACATCTATAGTGCTTTCGCCAACAACAAGAATGGCTACACCTCACTCAGCAGTGACATTTACAATATGTACCCATTCCAAATGCTCTTGGATGAAAGCGGCAACAGAATCTATGACTATTCTAGTTTCAACCATGCCTTCTCTGATAGTATGGTAAAGGACTATGGCTACTATAGTCAGGGCAAGAACCTCTTGGAAGAAGTGGATTTGGCAAACAACAAGACAAAGACCAACGATTACAAGGTGGCTTTCGGACTTGACTACAGAGTATGGGATGGTATCACGCTCTCTGCAGACTATCAATATGAGAAGTATCAAAGCACCATCAACCAAGTTCGCTCCAAGAAAAGTTATTATGGAAGAAACCAAATCAACTATATGGCTGTGCCTAATGACAATGGTGGATTAACTTACAACCTGCCAAACGGCGACATCTACGATCACTCACAGAGTAATGCCGACGCTTGGGTAATGAAGTTGGGTGCTACTTTAAACAAGAACTTCGGTGCCAATGGCGAACATTACGTCAATGCCGTGGCAGGCTTTGAGATGCGTAGCCGTCACTCTTACTCTGACAAATATCGCAAACTCGGCTATGATGGTCAGACACTCTCTTGGCAACCTATCGACCAAGTAGCCCTCAAAGATGGTGTCACTTGGTGGAACGGAGATACTCACCGCTACTATGCAGATAACTATGATGGTTTCGGAGATGTGGAGAACAAGGAGTTATCTTACTTCCTCTCTGCCACCTACACCTACGACAACCGTTATACAGGTAGTGCCAGCTTGCGTTTCGACGAGTCCAACCTATTTGGTGTAAGCCATAAGTATCGTCGCAACCCTATCTATGCTTTCGGTGCAAGTTGGAACATCAAGAATGAGAAGTTCTTCCATTTCGACCCAATCACAACCTTGTTGCTCCGTGCATCATTCGGATTGACGGGTAACTTCGACCGCTCTGGAGCCACCACTCCTGTCATGGTAGGTCGCAAAACGTACTTGCCTGCTATCAACGACTACGTGGTTCGCTTGACCACACCACCTAATCCAAAACTGAGATGGGAGCGCAACCGCTCCGTCAACTTATCTCTCGACTTCGGAGTATGGAATCGTATCAATGGAACTCTCACCTATTATAATAATTATTGTTACGACCTCTTGGGCAACACGCTCGTTGACCCGACCAATGGCTATGAGTCTGCTACCATTAATGCAGCCGATATGCGCAACCATGGATGGGAGTTGGAGTTGAGCGGTGACATTATCAAGACCAAGGACTTCGACTGGAACTTGCGTTGGATATTCTCTTATAACAAGAACAAGATTACGAAGAACAATACACAAGAAAGTTCACCAGAAATCAATCGTGTTACGGGCACTACA
>FR893274.1:0-7036 GCA_000436035.1 Prevotella sp. CAG:732
CGGTATCGGCACCACGATAAAGACCCTGGCGAATCACCTCGCCAGCACGTGGAGGACCCATCGTCAAAATACCAACTGTAGAACCTGGATTCTGCTCCTTCAGACGAAGAGCCTGCTCCAATGCGTTCAAATCTTCAGGATTGAAGATAGCAGGAAGAGCTGCACGATTGACAGTGCCTTCGGCAGTCATCGCGTCCTTACCCACATTTCTTGTGTCAGGTACTTGCTTGGCAAGTACTACGATTTTTAAACTCATATTAATTATTGGTTATTGTTATAATATTCTAAGTTTGTTAGTGCTCGGTGCTCAAGTTGTCCTCTGCAAGTTCGTGTAATTCGGACTTTCATTGTCCAATTTGGGACAAACACAGCCGCAAAAGTACCATTTTTTTGTCTTTTACCCAAATATTTCGGCATAAAATAGCACATTTTAGGAATGTTTGTGCGCAAAAGTGAATATTTGTGCAAGATTTTCTTGTGAGATTAGAATAAAAATTGTAGTTTTGTAGGCGAAAGAAACAAATTCTCATGAAGAGAATTTGCCAAATCAATAAGAAGCTTAAAAACAAACGATGAAAAAAGTATTTGTAAGTGGCTGCTACGACCTTCTGCATAGTGGTCATGTGGAATTTTTCCGCCAAGCATCCCAGTATGGAGACCTTTACGTCGGTATCGGCTCCGATGAGACCATCCTTGGCTATAAGCACCATAAGACTTTCTACCCTGAGCAGGAACGTCTTTTCATGGTGAAATCTATCCGTTATGTCAAGGATGCCTTCATCAACCAAGGAAGCGGCATCATGGACTTCGTGCCAACGATAGATATTGTGAAACCAGACATTTTTGTGGTCAATGCCGATGGCAGCAGCGAGACCAAGCGCAAGTTCTGCGAGGAGCGTGGCATCGAGTATGTGGTGTTGGAGCGCACTCCTGCCGAGGGATTGACGGCTCGCTCTAGCACCGACATCAAGGACTCTACTTGCCAACTGCCTACTCGTCTCGACTTGGCGGGTACTTGGATCGACCAACCATACGTGAGCTGTTTTGCACCGGGCTGGGCGATCACCATGTCGCTCGTACCTACCTTCGAGGTGCGTGAGCGTTGCGGACTTTCCACTTCCACTCGCAATATGATCAAGACGATATGGCCCGTGAAGTTGCCTGACATGAATCCGGAGATTCTTGCCAAGCTCGTGTTCTGTTTTGAGAACGACCCTGAGCGCAGCGATGGCATCGTGAGCGGTGCGCAAGACAGCATCGGTATCTGTATGCCGGGACTCTGCCGTCATTATTACAACAATCGTTTCTGGCCAGAGAAGTTTGAGACTTGCCACGATGACGAGGTGCTCGACTGGTTGGAGAGCCATCTCTGCATGATTCCGATGGAGCCTCGCCGCCCAGGTTGTTCTGTGGTGGATGGCAAGGACATCACCGAGCCAAAGGTGAAGGCATTGGCAAAGGCAGCCGACGACTGTTGGAATGCCATCCTCGCCAAGGATTTCGAGGCGTTCGCTTCCGCCTTCAAGGCTTCGTTCGATGCCCAGGTAGCGATGTTCCCAGCCATGATTCAAGGTTGCGTGCAAGGCTTCATCGACGAGTATTCCGTATTGCCCGAGGTGCATGCTTGGAAGATGCCAGGAGCAGGTGGCGGTGGCTATCTCGTGCTGGTAGTGGATGACGTGAAGGCGTTCCGTGAGAAGCATCCGGATGCCATCGAATTGACGATTAGAAGAAAATAATGAAGATAGAATCTAGGAGTCTTTGTCTTGATGAGCCTCTTGGATTTTCATGGTATAAATGATATGAGTAAGATAGTAGATAAGAAATATCTCTTTTCTTTCGCCTTGGTAGCCTCCTTGTTCTTCTTTTGGGGATTCGCCCATAGCATCCTCGACATCTTGAACAAGCATTTCCAGGACGCCTTGGTTATCTCCAAGTGGCGTTCGGCATTGGTGCAGGCGATGGTGTATGGTGGTTATTTCATCATGGCGTTGCCTGCTGGAGCCATCATCCGCAAGTGGGGCTACAAGGTGGGAGTCATCACGGGCTTGATGCTCTATGGCATCGGAGCCTTGCTTTTCATTCCGGGCGAGAGCCTGATGTCGTTTGAGTTCTTCTTGGCTTGCCTCTTCGTGATAGGATGCGGATTGACTTGTCTGGAGACGGCGGCTAATCCTTATGTGGCTGTGCTCGGCGATGAGGCGACAGCCCCTTCACGATTGAATCTTGCCCAGTCGCTCAATGGCTTGGGATGGATTGTCGGTCCACTCGTGGGAGGACTCGTGGTCTTCAGTGGCGAGGATGGCAATAGCGGTTCGGTCTCTTTGCCATACGCCGTCATTGGTGTCATCGTGCTGATTGTCGCCTTTGTCTTCTCTCGCATCCAGTTGCCAGAGATAGTGGAACAACAAACAAGTATGGATGGAGAAGGAAAGGGTGACAAATGTTTGGGGGCTGATGAGAGCCTTATATATAATAAGGTGGAAGATGCAAGGGAAAAGGCTGCCTGTGGAAGCAAGGCAGAGCCATCCTTGTGGCATTCCTCCGTCTTTGTCTTCGGTTTGGTAGCTCTCTTCTTCTATGTGGCAGCACAGACGGGCATCAATAGTTTCTTCATCAACTATGTGACGGAGAAGGTGCCAACGGTATCTTCCAGAACAGCAGCCTTGTTGCTCTCCTTTGGCGGCATGGGCTTGTTCTTCGTGGGCAGACTATTGGGCAGTTGGCTGATGAATCGCATCCAGGCGGGCAAGGTGCTCTTGGCATGTGCCATCGGTGGCATCCTCTGCATGGCATACGTGATTTTGGGTTCAGGCATCTCGGCGTTGGTGGCATTGGTGCTCACCTATCTTTGTGAGGCGACCATGTTCCCTACGATCTTTGCCTTGTCGCTCAATGGCTTGGGCATCAACGAGACAAAGCGAGGCTCGTCCTTCCTCATCATGAGTATCGTGGGAGGAGCCATCGCCCCAGTGTTGATGGGTGTGATAGGCGAGACCAACATGGCTATCGGCTTCATCATCCCGCTCATCTGCTTCATCGTCATCGCCTTGTTTGCTTGCAAGCTGCTGAGATAAAATCAGCTAAGCAGGCTTTATCGTGTGTCTTATTCAAAACTCTTCAGGCGAGCGATGTACTTGCCTAGGATGTCGAACTCGATGTTCACCGTGGTGCCTACCTCGATGTTGCAGAAGTTGGTGTTCTGACGGGTGTAAGGGATGATGGCGACGGTGAAGGTGTTGTCGGTAGGTTCGCAAACGGTGAGTGATACGCCATTCACGGTGACGCTGCCCTTATCGACGGTGAAGTAACCCTTGCGAGCCATCTCCTTGTTCAACTCATATTCGAAGGTGAAATAGGTGGAGCCATCGGCATCCTTCATGGCGATGCACTTGGCGGTCTCATCCACGTGGCCCTGCACGATGTGACCATCCAGTCTGCCGTTCATCACCATCGAGCGCTCCACGTTCACCTTGTCGCCCACCTGGAGCAAGCCTAGGTTGCTGCGGTCGAGTGTTTCCTTCATCGCCGTTACGGTGTAGGTGCCGTCCTTGATTTCCACCACGGTGAGGCACACGCCATTGTGGGCAACGCTCTGGTCGATGCTGAGTTCATCTACGAAAGAACAAGACAGGGTGAAGTCGATGTTCTCTTTATCATGCTTGATAGCCACGACGGTGGCCATCTCTTCTACGATTCCACTAAACATATTATTCTCTATTAATGATTTGGCTGCAAAGTTATGAAATTTGCGTCAAGTCACCAAACAATTTAAATCACTTTCACCCTTTTCTTTCCTTTTCTTCCATCCACCACAATCTTTTCGAATATAATCGCTGGGTCGTGAGGTGTGAGTGTGAGCGTGTGGATGCCGTCTGACAATGCAGGCAACTCCAGCTCAATCACCTTGTCGATGATACGAGTGGCGATGGTAGGGTAGTAGAGATCGTAGATGTTCTCAGGCTTCTCGTTCAAGTCCTTGTTGAAGTTCACTTGGATAGGCGAAGCGCCATCTAGGCTGACACTATACGTGAGACCGCCCTTGTTGAGATAATCGAGGGTCGATTTCGTGATGATGTGGAGGCGAACCTTCTTGGTGTGCAGCTTAAACTTATATGTGATGCTGGCTCCCTTCACGCTTTGGGTGTATGGCATCAAGGTCATGCCTGCGAGGCTCTTGCCCATGAATGGAATCTTCGTCCACTTCGCTTCTGCATCGGTCTTGCTGAAGAAATATGGAGCCTCGATGCTGACCACGCCGTTTTCATCTGCGATGACGTTGCCGCCTTCATCAGCCTTCTCTATGCGATGGAGTGAAGGACAGGTGTCTTTCTCGAAATCATCGTTCCAAGAGGTATAACCGATGTGCTTCTGGGTCATCATGCCATTCCATTTTCCATTCGACATCTTATGATTGTAGAAGTCGCAAAGCTCGGCATCTCGCTTGAAGAGACGCTCGCATTCGTCTGCCCACTCATTGGCTAGTGGGTTGCCTTGCTCATAGTACTTGTGGTTCTGGGCTTGGACGAAGTACATCTGATGCAAGTTGCTCATCACCTCGACAGGGAAGAGGATGAGTTGGCGATAGGCATCGTGGTAAGCGGTAGGAAGAGAGTTGTATTGACGAAGGGCATCAGCCTCCAGTTTGAGATATTGGTTCACCACCTCCTGCCATTCTCCGCTCTCTAGGTCGTAGGTGTTCTTGTCGAGCATCTCGGCGGTGCAACGACCATTGTACTTGCAGACGAGGTTGAGGATGCGGGCTGCCTCCTCAGCTTGAGATTTTCCGAAGTTCTCATTGCCAACTTGCTTCGCTCCACCAAACTGCTGCATACAGAAGTCACGGGTGTGGTCGGTGATATGCTCCACGGAGTATTTGTGAGGATTCCACGCCATGTCCATGAATTGGCTGATAGGATATTCCATCGGTTTGAGGTCGCCCACGTTGAGAATCCAAAGGCGGTCGATGCCGTTCTCGTAGGCGAGGGTGAGCTGTTCCCATGGGTTCTGCACAGGTGTGACGTTGAGGAACTTGGTGTTGCGAGGAGCACCTACGTAATCGACATGATAGTATAAGCCCCAACCGCCCTTGTGCTTGCGTTCCTGAGCATTGGGCACTCGGCGCACATCGCCCCAGTTGTCATCACATAACAGGAGTGTCACGTCGTCAGGAATCTTCATTCCCTTGTCATAATAATCCAACACCTCTTTATATAAAGCCCAAACCTGTGGTGTCTCGCTTGCTTTTTTGCCGGTGACGTCAGAGATGATTTGGCGTTGGTCTGCGATGATTTGCTGCATCAGTTGGGTGTCGGCATCCTCGCTCATTGCTTCGTCTCCGTCGCCACGCATGCCGATGGTTACGATTTGTTCGGTACCCTTCATGCGTTCGATTCCCTCACGGAAGAACTTCTGTAGTCCTTGCTTGTTCTTCTGATAGTTCCAGGCACCCCAACCCTCACGGTTGCGTGCGTATTCCTGGTGGTTGCGAGCCATCGGCTCATGGTGGGAGGTTCCCATCACAATGCCCATCTCGTCGGCGGTCTTCTCGTTCTCAGGGTCGTCGGCATAGAAAGCCCATCCCCACATGGCAGGCCACATCATGTTGCCTCGCAAGCGGAGCACCAGTTCGAATACTCGCTGGTAGAATCGGTGGTCGCCATACTCCGTGCCGTAGGTGTTCTTCACCCAAGACGTGAGGCAAGGAGCCTCGTCGTTGAGGAAGATGCCACGATAGCGCACGGCTGGTTCGCCATCTGTGTAGATGCCTTTGTTGACGAAGATGGAGTCGTGGTGTTCGATAGGCACGTCAGCCCAGTCGTACCAAGGCGATACGCCCATCTGCTGAGAGAGCTCGTAGATGCCATAGATGGTGCCACGGCGATCGCTTCCGGCAATGACCAGTTGACCGTCGATGAGGGTGATGATAAATTTCTCGTGCTTGCCTTGGAGTAGTTTGGCATTGATGCGATGCTGTTTGATGAGGCGGTCGATGGCTGCGGAGTGACCGATGGTACCTACGATAATATTGGCTCTTGCGTTGGCTTGTGAGTTTGAGCCTCCCGACAATGCTGTGTTGGCATCCGAGAGGAGGAAGGCTGGACTTCCACTCACTTTCTGTATGTCTTTTACGAGGGCTTTGGCGGCATAGTTTACTCCTCTGCAATCGTTATTGTCGAGGTAAATCTGTACCTGATTGTTGGCATTGAGGAGCAGGTCGCCTTGGTGGAAGGAGACAAACTTATCGGCAGCGGAGAGGCTAAGCGATGAGAGCAAAGCCATGCTTAGGAAAACATTCTTCTTGAAGTTGTTCAGAGTCATTGTTGTTATTTTTAGTTATTTGACTTTCCTTAAATTTTCACTTGCGAAAGTTTTGTTAGTAATCTTTGTTGCTGAGAAGAAATCTCGGTTGCAAAGGTAGCATAAAAGAATGAGAAACCTACTTTCTGGCGTAACACTTTGTTTTCTTTTTGTTTCTTCAAGAGAAGAAAACGTGATTTTTGGAGTCTTTTCCGTCAAAAACGACAGAATCGGCTAGAATTTCTCCCTTTTCTTTTGTGGGTTCGTTGGAAAATTGTAATTTTGCAATCGGGTGTCATCATACACCTATTTCGCATGATGCGGAAGAATCTATTCAGTCATATAAATCTAACAATCAGAAAAAATGAAGAAGCAATTATCAATGGTTCTATTATCGTTGCTTGCCTTGGCTCCAATGCAAGCGCAGAATCTACAGAAAGGAAATTATGGTTATCTCTATTGCCACATGAGTGACAAGGGGGAATATACAGCTTTCGCCATTTCTCGTGATGGATACAATTATCAAGACATCAATGAGGGCAAGGCGATCTTCGACCCCAAGGAGCATGCTCGTATCGAGGGTGGAACTCGTGATGCCTATATCACCCGTGCCCATGATGGGAAGGGCTACCTGATGGTGACCACCGATATGTGTGTTGCCAAGAGCCACAAGTGGGACAACTATGGCATCGACTTGCTTCGAAGCGATGACTTGATTCATTGGAAGAGCGTCACC
>FR893274.1:7054-9897 GCA_000436035.1 Prevotella sp. CAG:732
AAGAGCGTCACCTTCGACTTCCGCAATGGTATGGCCAACTTCTGTGATGCAGGCAAGGCGGAGTCGCCTTACAAGAACTGGGAGACCATCAATCGTGTATGGGCCCCTCAGATATTTTGGGACCCAGACTTCGTTTGGGAGAATGGCGAGAAGGGCGGATATATGATTTATTACTCCATGCTCAACCGTCCGGAGGAGAAATACGACCGCATGTATTATAGTCATGCCGACAAGAGTTTCACCAAGATTACGACCCCTCGCTTGCTTTTCGATTGGGGCTATGCCACCATCGATGCCGACATCAACTATCTGAAGAGCGATGGCTTGTACCACATGCTCATCAAGAAGGAGGGTGGCAAGCGAGGCATCTTCACGGCTACGAGCAAGTACCTGACTCATGGTTGGGGTGCTCCTGTGGATGACGACTATGTGAGCTTCGAGGGCAACAAGATGACTGAGGGCAGCAGCGCCTTCCAGTTGATAGGCGACGATACCTGGCGTGTGGCTTACATCCAGTACAGCGACCATCCTAAGCATTATCGCATCTGCAAGGCCGACAAGTATCTCCGCAATTTCTCCGACCCTGTCGATATCAAGGGCGTGACGGCTCCTCAGCATGGTAGTTTCATGCGCATCACCAAGAAGGAGTACAATCGACTCGTGAAGTGGGATCAGGAGTTGAAAGCTGGGAAGAAATAAAATATAGTCGCTCGAATGCCACGGCATTCGAATAAAAAATCGAATAAAACATCGAGTAAAATAAATAAAAACATTCGAATAAAAAAGAAGCCTGCTTATCCTTTCGGACGAGCAGGCTTCTTTTTTATTCGAGTTTCGTTTTGGGGAATTCTATTTCTCCATGAACTTCTTGGCAGCTCTGAGCTGGTGTCTCATCACGCTCAAGAACTCCTGGCTCTCTTGAAGTACGTTGAGATATACCAAGGAGATTTGCATCAAGGTGTTGTCCTTGGTGTGCTGGATGCGGTCGATGTGCTTCTTGCGCACTACGCTCAACTCGTCCTTGCAAGCATCTGCCTCGGCGAGAATCTCACGATAGTTCTCGTAGCGGTCGGTCTCTATCTGCTCTGCCGTCATCTGCATCAAGTCATTGATCTTCTGACGGATTGGAGCAAACTCCTTCACGTACTCCTCAGGCAGAGGGTTGAAGTTGTTATCGACATGCTCCTTGATAGGATCGAGCATACGACGAAGAGAGTAGATGAACTGCTGGTTGCTGTTGGCGCCGAGGTGGAACCAGGTGTTGCGCTCGATGGCAACCTCCATTGGCGAACGTTTCAGTCCGAGCATCTCCTGGCGACGGAACTTCTTCAGCATGTCTTGCTCCTTCTTCAACTCCTTGTTGGCGTGGCGCAAGTCGCGAGTGTTCTCATTGGCAAGACCATCCATGATGAGGTTGAACTCCGCGAGGGCGAAGTGGCACACGTAGCTCTGGGTGCGAGATACCTGGCGGCGAAGCAACTCCCATACTATCTCTGGGTCGCGAGAGCGCATCATGAGTTGGAAGGTGCTGCCCCTGCTCACTTTCTTCTGTTTCTTGTTGTACTGGATGTTGCTGCGGATGAGCATGAAGATGACGAGGGCGATGAAGGCACTCTGAACCACGATGCCACCGAAGTGCATGGCGAGACATACCACGGCACAAGCGAAGAATGCCACGCCAGCGGTGATAAACCATCCACCGATCACGCTCAATACACCCGTAACACGGAATACGGCACTCTCACGGCTCCAAGCACGGTCGGCGAGCGAAGAACCCATTGCCACCATGAAGGTAACGTAGGTGGTAGAGAGTGGCAACTTGAGGTTGGTACCGATGGTGATGAGCATGGAAGCCAACACGAGGTTGACGGCTGCACGAACCACGTCGAAGGCTGCGCTCTCCTCCAGCTCCGCATCGTTCTTGTTGAATCGGCTGTTGATCCAGCTTTTCAAGCCCTGAGGCAAGAAGTGGTTGAGCCAAGAGTCGGCGTTCTGGCAGTTGCGTACGATGACACGAGCGGCAGAAGAACTACCAAACATTTCGTCGCCCTCGTCCTGGCGGCTCAAATCCACGGAAGTCTTGATCACGTTCTGAGCCTTCTTGGAGGTAGCCATGGCGATAATCATCACGAAGCCAGCGATGAGCAAGAACACTGGAGTGGTCTTGGCGCTCTCCATCAAGGAGGTCATCATGAAACTATCAGGAGCAGCTCCATTGGCATTCGCCATATAGTCTTGGTAAGAAGAGAGACCAGCGAGAGGCACACCGATGAAGTTGACGAGGTCATTGCCGGCGAAAGCCATCGCCAAGCCGAAGGTACCCATCAAGACGGTGAACTTGAAGATGTTGACGCGGCAGAGGTGGAGGAACTCCATCACGACGGCTGATGCCACGAAGGTGATGACGAGGAGCATTCCGATGTTGTCGCTGATATAGTCGCGCCACTCAGCAGGCAGGTAAGGACTCTTGCCCAAGCCCTTCATGAGGATGAAGTAGGAGAGGGCGGTGAAGGCGATGCCCCCGAAGATGGCGATGGAGTAGCGGCTGTGCTTCTTATAATTGAAGGTGAATACGACACGAGAGATCCACATCACGATGACGCCGAAGAAGAAGGCGATGGCTACGGATGCGAAGATACCGATGATCACCTCCAATGCCTTGTCGCTATTGAGCAGCACACTGTAGTTGAGGCTTGGGTCGCCCCACATCTTCAGGGTGGAGAGGATGAAGGCTCCGCCGAGCAACTCAAACACCAATGACACGGTGGTGGAGGTTGGCATACCGAGCGTGTTGAACACATCCAGGATGATGACGTCGGTCACCATGACGGCTAGGAAGAGCG
>FR893275.1 GCA_000436035.1 Prevotella sp. CAG:732
CCACCATTGCGGTTTCGAGGCTATCAGAAGCCACTCTACCGTGGAGCACGACTATATGCTCAACGGTTTCTTTGCTAAATCATACGCAGAGGAATTGCCTAACGAGAATATGTTCGTCAGCTTTATGGTCGATCAGAAAGACGTAACCGACCAAGTGATGAACCTCGGATATGAGAAGTTGAGCGGTCAGAAGCGCAGTGAACTAGTGGATTCCTTGGAGAACGCCATGACCAAGGAGGTGAAGAAGAACGACTCCACCCTCCACGTCACCGTGCAGCCATTCTATGAGGGCAACAAGTGGTACGCTACTACCTATCGCGATTTCACCGACCTGCGTCTGGTTTTCACCGTACCAAAGTCTATGGGTAAGTTTGGTGGCGACACCGACAACTGGATGTGGCCTCGCCAGACATGCGACTTCTCCGTATTCCGCATCTATGCCGACCCTAAGACCAATGGTCCTGCCGCCTACAGCAAGGACAATGTGCCTTATCACCCTAAGCGTTGGGCGCAAGTTTCCCTGCAAGGTTACAAGGATGGCGACTATGCCATGACCATGGGTTATCCAGGCAGCACCGAGCGTTATCTCTCCAGCTATGGCATCCAGATGATGCGTGATGCCGAGAACACTCCTCGTGCCCAAGTACGTGGCGTGAAGCAGGAGGTGATGCAGAAGCACATGCGTGCCGACGAGGCTGTCCGCATCAAGTACGACAGCAAGTACGCCAGCTCTTCCAACTACTGGAAGAACTCCATCGGTATGAACAAGTGCATCGACTCCATCGGCATCGTCAACTTGAAGCGTGAGTATGAGACTCGTCTCCGTGCTTGGCAAGACACCGCCAAGGCTGCCAATGACCTCACCCACAAGGTGGATTTCGACAAGCTCCAGAAGCTCTACAAGGAGAATACCGACATCATGTATGCCTGGACCAACTTCTCTGAGTCGTTCACTCGCCGCAGCAACATAGAGTTCTCCACTCGTGCCTTCAAACTACAGAATGGCATGGAGGTAAAGGGACCAGAGAAGAACTTGAAGAAGCAATACCACGAGTTTGACGACAACAGTGATGAATGGGATATGGCACTCGACAAGGAGGTGCTCTCCACATTGCTCAAGAACTACAAGGAGCACGTATCAACCAAGTGGTTGCCTAAGTTCTACAAGACCATCGACAGCCAGTTTGGTGGCGACTACGCTAAATATGTGGATTACCTTTGGAACAAGTCACTCCTCATGAAGAAGGGCGCCAAGTTCTACTTCAACAAGAAGGGCTATGCGAAAGACCCAGGCGTGGCATTCGGAATGGACTTGAACGACATCTATGCCGACTTCGTGGAGGCTTTGGGTGTCAACAGCGATTCCATCGCCGAGCAAGAGAAGTATCTCTGCGCTGCCAAGCTCCGCATGGAGGAGGACATGCCTCACTATAGCGATGCCAACTTCACCATGCGCCTCAGCTACGGACAGGTAGGTGGCTTCGACCTCGGTGGCAAGCCATCGGGCTATTACACCACTGCCGAGAGCATCGTAGAGAAGATGAAGCGAGGCGACAAGGTGCTCGACTACTATGCCGAGCCTATCATGCACGAACTTCTCTCCGAGAGCGACTTCGGCAAGTACCAGGACAAGACCACTGGCAAGATGCAGCTCTGCTTCTTGACCAACAACGACATCACGGGTGGTAACTCTGGTAGTCCAATGTTCAACGGCAAGGGTGAGTTGATTGGTCTTGCATTCGATGGCAACTGGGATAGCCTCAGCTCTGACATCAACTTCGACAAGCGCTTGGCTCGCTGCATCGGCGTGGATATTCGCTATGTGCTCTACTTGATGGATAAGTGGGGACATGCCGATCGCCTCTTAAAGGAAATCAATGCCAAGTAATGGGAGTTTGAGAAATCATCGGCAAGTCAGTCTTAAATGACTGCTTACTTATAAGAAATAAAAAAGTCGGGATGCTTTCAAAAGAAAGTCCCGACTTTTTTATTTTTTCCTCGGGACTTTTTTCGAAAAACGTCCCGAGGTTTTTCTATATACGTCTGGAGGGAGTTTTAGCAGCCTAGTCTCCAGACCTCTGTTTCGATACCATGATATGTTCTTTTTCTATGCTATGAGTTGCCTTTTACCATTGTTCCCAAACATCGTAGTAATGGTGCTGCTTGGCGTAACGATTAGGGTCATCCGTTTCTGATGAAGGAGGACCAAGTGGAGTTGGCTGTGGCGAAGGAGGGTCTGGCGAAGCCGCAATCATAGATTCTTCTACTATAGAGAGTATAGAGCACGATGGCGTGATATACTCGCCATCGCTCTTTTTGCTATTTATCATTTCTGTTGTCATTTAATCTGTCCTTATATCTTTACTTTACTACTTTCTTGCCTGCAATAACATAGATGCCTTGTGGCAAGTTCTCCACAGAAGTTCCCACCAATTGGCCGTTCATATTATAAACTCTAGTATTGGTAGAAGCCGATGGAGCATTCACGTCAATTACCTTCACACCTGTCGTCTCCCCATCAATGGAGAAGCTGAAGTTCTTTGCAGCAGCCACCGTTCCTGCACACGTGTCTGTCAACTCGAAATAAGCACGACAAGCCTGCATTGGAATTGTAGAATTAGGAGACATGTATTGCAACTCATTGCTTGCTTTCAACACCAACTGCTGATGTCCCTTATCCAAGATTGTCGGCTGCAATGTACCTATCAGCTTGCAATTCACATCACCTGTAGCTTGCTCTTTGGTCGTCTTCGTAGAGACCTTCACGCCCTCAAATTTCAAGGTCTTCGTGTCAATATCCTTAGATGGCATGATGAGATAAGGAGTAGCAGCCTTCATACCATTCTTCTCATTAATGTAAGCGAGATTGAATGATACAAGTCCATCACCTTCCGACTTGGTAACGCCCGTGAACTCAGCCACTTTCACATCCTCGCCAAATGCCTTCTTATAGCCTGCGGCAGAGAGTTTGAAAGGCAAGCACATCATACTCCACTCGCCCGCATGAAGTGTGCCACGATTCTCTATGGTCACATTCTTCGTCTGATTGTCATACTGGCACCAAGCGGTATGAACATAATCGTTGGTAACATCGTAGGTAAATTTCGAAGCCTCATCAGCCGTTTGAATCTTGATGGCAGGAGTTGTACCATCTGATACTCGGATGAAGGCACGAGCGCCATTCTCCGTATTACTTGTCGCCTGCGCCAAAGAAGATGCAGAAGAATAGACATCATTACTGAAGAGATAGTCGGTTGAAGTCTCTATATTATATCCTTGGAAGAGCGTACCATAAAAAGTATGTTTGTCATCAAAGCTTACGCCTTTACCATTATATTTAGTTGCCTGATTTGCCGTCTGCGTGATGATGACATCCGTAAAGGTTGGATTGACAACATCTGAGCCTGAGAACTTCACAAGATAAGGCTCTCCTGCATAAAGCATGGTTTCTGAGACTGGGGCAAAGAGCATCGTCTTAGCATCCGTATCCATACCGACATGATTGACAACCTCTACATCATTGCCAAAGACCGTCTTCATCTGATCCATAGATACATCGAAAGGAAGACAGAATGAGTTCCACTCGTTTGCCTTGTAGGTACGGTTATCCACTTGAGCATCGGTTAATCGGTTCATATTCATATTGCCATTTCCGAAATCGTAGCCCTCCAAACCAGTACTCCACCACGCATTGCCTGGCTTGTAAGTTACTTTCTCTATCTTAGCATTAGCAGCCTCACAAAGTTTATTCAATAAGATCTGTACGGTCTCAAAACGAGTTTTGAGATAATCTTTCAAAGGAGTGATGGTCTCGGCATAAGTCTCGTAATTATTAGTTTCCTCACCCACCTTGCTACTACGAGGGAACTTTGTATTACTCAATTCTTCTGTCTGAGCCACAATGGCTGCCAAGTCATCAATCTTGGCACACATTTTTTCATATAAGCCATCACTAAGAAGTTGGTCAAGTTTTGCCTTGAGCTTCTTGGTGAAGATAGGATCCTTGAGGAGGCTCTCATTCAAGAATGTCACCAAGCTGGAACCATTTCCATTATTAGAAACCAACTTTGCAGACTGCTCGCCGCCATAATTGCCGTACGCCAAGTCTTTGTCCCATACTGGTCCATAGTGTAACTTAGCTTCATCAGCTTCCTTGTAAGCCTTCACGGTCATCCAACCATCATAGTCACCAGTCAGTTCAGTCGCAATCCAGAACTTCATAAGGGATTCCTCATCGTTGACAGAACGCCAACCAGAGTTAGCTCCGTATGCATCAGTAGCCTTCCACTGAGGAGACCAAGTCTTAGTAAACCACTCTTGGAAAGGTGCTATGAATGTTGCAACCTCTTCCGCATTGGTTTCATCTGCCGGCTCAGGGTTCTTGATATTCATCTGCAAGCCATCTTGGTTGAAACAAAGAGGTTGGTCAAGCATATCGCCTCGTCCTTGGAACTCTACCATCCAACCTGCATCCTCATCTACATTCACACGATTAGTGCCAGTTTCCACATGATCACAAATCTGATAAGTACCACGATAGTTTCCATTGATAACCAAATCGACAAACTTATAGCCTGGGCAGAAATCCAAGCCCACTTCTTTCTCCAAATGATAAGAAAGGGCATTACGAATCATGGAATGGTCGAAGACATTGGCAAGGAGTGCCCAATTTCTCTTCTTATAGCCCAAACCAAGCAAGTCGTGCTTATGTTTCTTTGGAAATTTCAGGCGATAAGCCTTCTTGCCATTGGTAGGATTAGCAGTAGAGTTACCACGCACCTTGATATCTACTTTATCTGTAAACTCGGCAAGGTGTTTGGTATCCTTATCGCTGCCATTGTCTTTCAAAGTAATAGTAGCACCCACTTGGTAAGGAGCCTCACCTGTCTGTCTATTCTTAAATAAAGCCTTATCCAAGTCTGTATCGGTACTACCTACTCCCTCAATGTCGATATAGAGCGTAGGAACATCAGTAAGCTGAAGCTTGTTCTTGATTTTGTAAGTCAAAGATGTAGGGTCATCGGCTTCGCCGGAATCGCCACCAGAGGTTTGACCTTCAAAAATAAGATTCGGCTTATCTACAGTAGAAGCATATCCATCCATAAATAAATACGCATTTACACCAATTCTTCCTGTTTGAGAATATTCCACTTCATTAGCACGAAAATCAGACAAAGAACCATCAGGATTCAGCCAAAAGAAATTGATAGAATACACATTGCTAGAATTGCGAAGCAACCAATCTCCTTTGGTAAAATAGAAACCACGAAATTTAATTTTATCATTAACGCGTATCTCATGCCACGAATCATCTATTAAGGAAGCAAAGATAACACCTTGAAAGATTGGATTTTCTACTGTACTTTTCACCTTAACATAATATGGTACACCAGCCTTTACTTCCGTTACTTTCTCAAAGTCAATATTATTACCTTCCATTGACTTGAAGGATTGAATATTATACATATCAACACCAAAAGTTGCATCTAAAATTTTTTTTGACGCATCAAAAGGCAAACATAAGCCAGTCCATTCATTCGCTGTAAAAGTTCGACCTTTTAAGGTGACATTGTTTGTCCCAGGAAATTCTGTTGAATAATTCTTTCCCCAAGATAAAGATGTCACATCAAACTCCACATCATCGGCATACGCTCCTATTCCTCCCAAGAGCAATAGAAGCAAGAGATACATTCTTAAAGATTTCATTTGCTTTTACTTAATATACAATTGTTAGGTTTATAATCTTGTTAATTCATTCATCATCGCAACTTAGAGTCATCATGCTCTGCATGATTCTGCACTTGCAAATGTACGGAAATTTCTAGACATACCGCCATTTACAAAGAGGATTTTATTAGAGGTTAACACATTTGAGACCAACCGCTTAACAAAAAAAGCACATGCCGAAACATAACATACATGTTACATTTCGACACGTGCTTACCATTTATCTGATTGCAATTTTAGTATTGCGAGATATTATTCAGTTCCTTCAAACTAATCTGTCGAGGCTCCTCTTTCAGCTTCTTCCTCAAATCTGCGATGGTGATTTCAGACTGTGGGGCAAACTCAGGCGAACGCATATAGCTCAATACACTCTCATAGAAAGCTCTGCCCTCAGGATATTCGGAAGCCTTCTCCAAGTCGCTCATGCAGACGAGGAGCTTGCCTGCGCCCACCTTCCACTCCATCACAAGACCGAGTTTGTGGTTGCGCTCGATGTTGTCGATGACTTGCACGATAGGCTTGTCATCCTTCGCAAAGTTGTCAAGTACCAAAGGATGAGATTCCTTGATGACAGGGAACCACTGCCAGTTGGTGTGCATCTCGGTAGGGAAATCACAGAAGATAGGATGCTTTGGATTGGTAAGGATACCCAATGTGCCAGGAGATACAGTCTTCTTGTTGTTCTCACAGATAGTCTTGAACATACGATAGTTCCAGTAATCGGTTTGGAAGAGACCGCCAACGGTATATGGAGTGGCATTGCCTGCCTGCGAAATCGTATCGACAGAAGCTACGAAGTTCTTCGAGGTCGTAGGCATCCAAAGCACCTTGGCACCCTTTTCGAGTTTCTTTGCTACCTCATCAGTCAAGTCGCTTGTTATCACGACACCTTCCTTATATATATCAAGACTCTTTTCGGTGGTATAGATCCAAAGGTCATAGGTATTGCGATGTCTTCTCGCATCATACCGTCCGTAGTCGATATCCAACGTCAAGATGACCTTTCTCGAAGGAATCTTGACATCAAGACACGTTCCATTGCCATCATTAAATCCATTGGCCATCACCTTCATCTTATGATGGATTTCGCCGATGTCTATCAAGCCCTCTTCATCTGTGGTGATAGGAATCTCACCTTGAGCCAAAGGCGAAGGTTGATTAAAGCGGTCGATATTCGCTCCTGCTTTTGGCGAAGCATCATCGGCAGAGTTCTCGTCCGAAGCATAATCCAACTTCCAAAGCAATTTCTTTCCCTTGAGCGATTCACCACCATAATTGGCGATTTGCACCTTGGCATTCATCATCTCATTCTCGTCATAGCAGAAGCGATCCGTCACCAAGAGAGGCACCACAGATGAACACCACTGATGCCACTCATTCGCCGTGGTGATTCCCTTGCTCTCCATGAAAGCATCGAGGATGCCCACGAAGGCACTGCCCTGACCAGGATAATCCTGAATATCGAGAAGTTGGAAGCCTGCCATGTTCTTGGTTCTGAGATCCATCTCAATGTCCGCCTTATAGAGTTTCACGCTCCACAAGCCCGAAGCCTTGTGGAAATCATCTGCTTGCGAAAGCATTCCGGCAGCGGCAAGGCGACGGCGGAAGATCTCGAAGTTGTAAGGATAGAGCACGCCCGTATATTTCTTGATCTCTCGGAAGTCGGGATAGGTTTGGAACTGTCCTGTCTCGTGAGAGATAATCGGGATGCCAGCAGCTCGCTTATAAGAAGTTTGCTCCACATCTTGCCTCTGCCAAGGCTGAGGAGAAGCCCACTTATCGCAAGCCTCATCGAAGTTCATCGTTGTGTTCGGACGGAAATGATTGATGATTCCTCCATCGTAAGCATCGGCGAAGGAGAAGGAGCCACGGGTATGGGTATTGTATTTACCCCATCCCTCGCCGCCTATGCGACAAGTAGTGAAGTAATCCATCCCCTCTTTCACCCCTTGGTACCCGAGATAGTAGTTGCTGCCAAAGGTATAGTATTTGTGGGGAGCTATCTCACGGAAGTCATCCACAAACTCCTTCATCTTGTCGATGCTTCCCCACAGTTCATTGCCCAAAGCCATCATACGGAAGGAAGGATGATGCCCATATTCTCGCAAGATGTTCTCACCCTCTTGATGGAGGAATGTCATCAACGTTTCGTCCTTATCATCGAAGGAACCCCAGAAAGGAAGTTCTGGTTGTAGATAAATGCCCAAGCTGTCAGCAGCCACGAAAGCCGCCTCTGGTGGACACCAAGAATGGAAGCGCACATGATTGATGCCATACGCCGAACAAATGCCGAGATACTTCATCCAGCCCTCCACGGTCATATCCACATGTCCCGTGAGTGGCCAAACAGCAGCATCATGCTTGCCACGAAGGAAGACAGGATGCCCATCAGCATAGAAATGAGCACCCTCGATACGGAAGTCCCTGAAGCAAGGGAGCACCTTGCCAGTATATTGTCGGGACTCACTTTGTACCATACCAGATTTTAATTTCTGACCAGCTTTCAACTCTACCTGCTTCAGGGAAATTTCTCCGATGATTCCATTCCAGTTGGTCTGTGTATCCTCAGTATAGGCGTGGCTGGAGCCATACACTTGCTCAGGCACACCACGAGAATTATCCACCACAATATCCAACTGATGCTTGCCGGTTTTCAATTTCGGCAAGATGTATCGCTGAGGAGTGGAGATAAAGTTGCAGGAATCCACAAGGTTTCCATCCACATACACCCAAGTCGGCTTCGTACGCTCCAAGAAAAGCTCCACCGCCGCCTTCTTCCACTGCTTCGGAATCTCGATGGTGCGAGAATAAGTCGCCTTGCCCTTATAGGCATAGAGGCGAGTGAGATGTGTGGTCTCGGTGGTATCACTAGGTGCAAATCCCAAGTGATTGGTGTCGATGGTACCAGGGAGCATGGCATGCTTCACTTCCTTGGCATCGCCAAGTGTCACGTTCCATTCTCCTGCAAGGGATAGCGACAGAGGTGAGTCGCTTCCCTGTGCCAGCATATCAAGGCTGATGAAGCCAAGGCAAACGATTAGTATTGATTTCTTCATGTTTAGGTTGATAGAGAATTACATCTGATTACTTTGTTTCGGGTGCAAATATAAGCAATTTATTTGAAATAGAATCATTTCAAACCATTTTATTTCAAATCGATTGGTTTGAAATGATTTTATTTCATCCTCCTACAATCTCTTTTATTTTATATATCTAACAGCTGCACCACTACCAAAAGGATAATCACTGACATCCTTATTCATATATGGCGAATCAGGACACAAATCGCCTTCAAAGCAACAACGAGGTTTCTTGAAGATACTACCATCTTCTGCTTTGGCAACCCATTCATGTGACTTAACCTTTATGACACATCTAACGACCTTTCTGTACACTCCCAACACATAGTTTACTTTCTGTGCTTTCTCTGCTCCAATAGCCCAATATTTTCGTGTTGACTCATAGACGTCAAACCTTTTATATACTCCTTTAGCTTTTGCTTGATCAAAACTCCGATTCAGGCTTACCAATAGAAGATAGCTTCCATCTTCCACATCAATCTTTGAACAATCATACAAAGCATTTACCTCTTGGATGCTCTTAATGCCCTCATCCCATTGATGGTAACCAGCAACAAGATTTGTCAATTGATTATCATGATTGAATTGAGGATATGTCAGCATATCTATCAAGGACGATTCCACAAGATATGCTTCTTTTTCATCAAGATTGTGGCGCATTATGTAGTATTTTACCTGTCTACCCTCCGAAATTATGTTACGGATGGTCTCAAGTTTCAAACTATGATCGTTTTCTACAAGTGCTGCTTCTGCATGTTGAAACACCCTATCTCCTTTACCTTTTCCTATGTAGAAAATTTTATTATTACGTGGATCGACCAAAGCATAAACATAATATGCTAAGGCTTCTTTTACACTTTGTTTAAACTCCATTCTACAATACTATCATAAATTATTAATATATCTTTTACTTCACCCAATCCAACCAATTCTCTGGCGTAACAATAGCCTTTTCCTTCACATCATACGCCGTAAGGAAAGTATTGGGGAACTGGGTGTTGGCTCGCTTGGGATTCCACTTCATCTCAAAGAGTGAGAATTGACCATCGCATTCCTCTATGTAGTCAATCTCCTGCTGTTGGTTGGTACGCCAGAAATAACTATTCACGTATCGACCACAATATTGATTAGCCTTGATACGCTCGCTAATGAAGAAGTTTTCCCATAATGCCCCCACGTCTTGACGAAGAGCAAGAGGAGCGAAATTCTGCAAGATGGCATTTCGGATACCATTGTCATAGAAATAGAACTTCTTGGCACGTTTCAGTTCCGTGCGAAGATTGCGACTGAAACCATTCAGCTTAAAGATAATGTAGCACTTCTCCAACAAGTCGATGTACTTCTCCACAGTCTTGTTATCCGTACCCACAGTCTGAGCCAACTCATTATACGACACCTCACTCGTCACCTGCAAAGCCAATGCCGTGAGGAGCTTGCCCAACAATGCCGGACGACGCACACTCTCCAAATTCAATAAGTCCTTGTACAAATAACTATTGGAGAGATTATACAATAAGTCCTTGGCATCCTCTTGATGATTGAAGATGTCTGGATAAGAACCAAAAATAAGACGGCTCTCCAAGGTTTGCTTCACAGAGAGCAAACCTTGCGCATTCAGCAACTCACCCGTTGACAAAGGAAAGAGATGATACTCAAACTTTCTTCCCGTCAAAGGTTCGTTGAGCTTGTTTTGGAGTTCAAAAGAAGAAGAGCCTGTCACCAACAACTGCACATCAGGGAAGTTATCGGCAATCCGCTTCAAGGTCATACCGATATTCTCCACCCTCTGAGCCTCATCTATGACAAGAATCTTATTCTGTCCTATCAGCAATTTCAACTCTTGCGTATTCATCGCTGACAGCATCTCTTGCACCTCAGGCTCATCGCAATTCAACTGCAATGCAGATTCCTTACGCCCCTCCAATACCATATTGAAGAGCGTACTCTTACCTACTTGTCTTGCCCCTATCACAATGATTGCCTTGCCAGCAAACATACGAGCCTCGATCACGTCTTGTAATTGTCGTCGTATCATATTATCATTATTATCTTGTTACCTATTCTTAATATGAAAAAGATTGAATTGATATAAGAATATTCGACCGCAAAGATAACAAAAAAATCCCTAATCCCAAAATTTAGGGTGATTTTTGGGATTATAATCCTAAAATTCATACCTATTTTTGGGATTAGGGCATATTTTAGTTCATATTGCGATAATCGGAAGGAGAGCATCCCACCACCCTTTTGAAGGTGGCAGAGAAGCTTTGCAAGGAATGATAGCCGAGTTTAGGATGAATTTTACTGAAAAAAGGCTACAAATTTGCCATAGGATGAGCAGACACTCTTGCCTGTGTATCTCACGCAATTCTTATAATCTCGGAATATCACCCATGGACAAAAAAATGCGACCTTTTCATACCTTATCTCGTTTTTTTTCATAGATAAGGTACGAAAAGGTCGCACTTTTAACAATCGATTACATTTTTCACTTCTTCTTCGGACGTCTTCTTGCCCAGCCTTCTTCCTCGAAGTTTGGCTCCTCGCCCTTTAACTTGAATGGCTTGCCCTGAATCAGCTCACGCCAATCGCCGTTGTCGTCATTATAACGAGACTTCTTGCTACTGCGAGCCTCGCCACGAGAGCCACGACCGCCACGCTCTGAACGACTGCCACGAGTATCATCGCCATAACCACGCTTTGCAGAGCGTCCGCCTCTCTCAGAAGAGCGACCTCCACGAGAGCCACGGCCACCCTCGCCACGTGCAACTCTGCCGTGACCTTCCTCGTCAGCATCGTTACATCTCACGGTTCTACCCTTGTACTCCGTGCCATTCAGCGCCTTCATCACCTTCTTGGCATCCTGCTCAGGCACCTCGATGTAAGCAAACTTACTGAGCAAATCGATATGACCTACCTCCTGTCTGCCCTGCACGTGCTTGTTGAGATATTGCATGATCTCGCCCGGATAGAAGCCATCCGCCTTACCGAGATTGATGAAGAGACGCTTGAATCCAGCCTCAGCCTCATGCTTGCGACGACCATTGGATACTCTACCTCTACCCTCAGAGCCTCTGCCCTCAGCACCACGCTTGCCACGTCCGCTCTCTGGCTTCACAATCTCAGGAGCATTCTTATAGTAATCAAGGAACTTACCAAAGGTGATGGTCACCATCTTCTTGATGATGTCCTCCTTGTCGATGTAGTCAAACTGGCGGTTGATTTCCTCCATATATGGCGCAATCTGCTCCTCATCCACATCGGTCTTCATGATGTCGTCCATCGTCTTGAAGAGCTGCTTCTTGCAAATTTCCTCTGGCGAAGGCAATGTGCCGTCCACGAAGTCCTTGCCTATCTGCTTCTCTATCTGGCGAACCTTGAACTTTTCTCTGGTATGGATGATGGAGATGGAAGTACCCTTCTTGCCGGCACGACCGGTACGACCGCTTCGGTGGGTATAGCTCTCGATGTCATCAGGCAAACCATAGTTGATGACGTGAGTCAAATCATCCACGTCCAATCCACGAGCTGCCACGTCGGTAGCCACGAGGAACTGTACGGTATGCTGGCGGAACTTCTGCATGGTGAGGTCACGCTGCTGCTGACTCAAGTCGCCATGCAGAGCCTCAGCATTGTAACCATCCTTGATGAGCTTGTCGGCGATGTCCTGTGTCTCCAACTTGGTGCGGCAGAAGATAATCGCAAAGATGCGTGGATAATAATCGACGATGCGCTTTAGGGCGAGATACTTGTCCTTGGCATTCACAAGATAGTAGATATGATTCACATGCTCGGCACCCTCGTTACGAGAACCTACCACGATTTCCTTGTGGTCGTGCAGATAGTTGAGGGCAATCTTCTCAATCTCCTTACTCATGGTAGCAGAGAAGAGCAATGTGTTTCTATCCTCTGGCACACTCTCGAAGATGGCATTGATGCTCTCCGAGAAACCCATGTTGAGCATCTCGTCAGCCTCATCCAGCACCACGTTGTTCACCTGGTCGAGCTGAGCCACGCCACGATTGATCAAGTCGAGCAATCGACCCGGTGTGGCAACGATAATCTGCACACCATGCTTCAGGGTGCGAATCTGCGAGCCGATGTCGGTACCACCATATACAGCGGCGATGTGCATACCGTCGATGTACTTGGCGAAACTATTCAAGTCGTCGGCTATCTGGAGGCAAAGCTCACGAGTAGGACTGAGGATAACTGCCTGGGTATCCTTGCGAGAGGCATCGGTCTTCTGGAGCAAAGGCAAGCCGTATGCGGCTGTCTTACCCGTACCCGTCTGCGCCAACGCAATGACATCATTCTTATTACCAAGCAAATAGGGAATTACTTCTTCCTGAACTGGCATTGGATTCTCAAATCCAAGCTCTTCGATGGCACGGCGAATCTCTTCGCTCACGCCCAATTCTTCAAATGTCTTCAATCTTTTAAAACCTTAATTCATGTAATCAAAAACGGAAGGCCGAATTCACCCTCCCAGCCATAAATTAGGGTGCAAAATCCTTCCAAAACGCTTGCGGCAATCATACACCTTTTATTAAGATTGCCTAAATTCGGGTGCAAAGTTACGATTTTTTATCCAAATTCTTGCATTTTTTCGGGGAGAAATCATTACCTTTGCATTTATTATAGGTCTTTTTGACCCAAAACTATCATAATCAAGTGGCATTTCAGCTTTAGTGTGCTGTCGAGGCAACTAGACAACCGATGCCACCACCAACTGAAATAACAAACAATCGAACTATATGAAAAAAGTAATTTTCACTCAAGAGTGGATGGCAATGCATCCATACGAAAAACCTGATGAAGTAGATCAGTACTATACCGAACTGGCAAACGCAATATACCATGCCTTAGACGAGGCTTGTTTCACCCATAACTTCAAGAATGTAGAGGATGCCAAGCAGCTCGCCCTCTCCATCGCTGGATATTTCGAGGACACGCTCTCTAGCACAGGCATTTGGAAGGCATTTACTTCTGAGTGCGTGAAGCGTTATGGTTGCCACATCCCTTTCTATGAGAACGAGGCGCAATACATCAACAGTGCGCTCACGGGCAACGATGCTCCATACGTAGAAGACGAGATCAACTTCGCCGACATCAAGTTCCTCCTCTGGCATCACTACCAACAGAGTGCTTACGTGCAGGAGGCTGTGCCATTCCTCTTCGGCACCTTGGAAGTGGCGGCAAAGGTTGTATATGACATCCTCGACAAGGAGTATGAGACGGCACCTGAGAATGAGCGCATGCGCGAGTTCTTGTGCGAATATGATGACAAGATGGGAAAGGACATGCTGGAAGTTTCTCGCCGAGACATCTTGGCATGGTTTCACTATGGTTGCTACTTCAACCTAGGCAATCAAAGACGACTCCAGTTCACCTTGCAGCAGATGGCGAACTCGCCTCAGGGTCTCAACGAGCAGATGGCATACGCCGTACAGATGGACATGACCATCACCCTGCGCAACAATCTCTTGTCGCTCACCTCTTATGAGTGGCTTCAGAAGATTTGCGAGAACCAGCCCTCCCACGCTTACTGGGAGGACGAGGATTTCAAGAAAGTGGTAGCCGATGCCGAGAAGGAAAGAGCAGTTGACCACGAGCAAGCCATCAAGGACTACAACTTGCTCAAGGCAAAGGGATATGGCGACAAATTCGTCTTCCTCGAAGACAACAAGACGCTCAAGGAGTTCTTCAAGGAGATCGGTTATGAGTTGCCTGCCAACATCCACTTGCCTCAGAAGTATGAGAAGGGCATCATCGTATGTGGCAGTCCTTACACAGGCATCAACGTCACCTACATGCAAGCCCACAACATTGCTTCCCCAGAGAATCCATATTACAATGCCGATAGGGCGGCAGAGGATGCTTTCGGCATCATCAGTGGCAATGGTCGTCCATTCCCATACGAGATTGTCTGCAAGTTGATAGACAGCAACATGCTCCCTGATGCCAACATATTCACCAGCAAGTATGTGAAGGAGGATGGCTTGCGCATCACGCAGGCTTTCATCCAATTCCTTGCCGACTATTATCTCTTGGGTAGAAAGGACAAAGATTTGTCGCCTAAAGAACTCTGGTAATTTTTAAAGAAAAGCTTCCCGAAGAAGGTGACAATTCTATAGGGGAACATCATCATACGAAGAAGAGATGTTATAAAAAGAGGTGAGCTCTGAAAGCGATAATTTTGCTTTCGGAGTTCACCACTTTTGTATATGCGGATATAAGATGTCAGACTTCTCGTCTTAAAATGTATCGAGAGCTTTTTTCGGAGATTACTTTTTCAAGTATTGATCCAGGAACTCCAAGATTTTCGCTTGTGCCTTGATGCCACAAGAATGCGGGATGTCCCAGATTTCGGTATCAAGTCGTTCGTCTGCCTTTTGGCCCCTCCACACCTCGTGCATCTGCCGGAAAGCATCCTCTACGCCCGGCACAGGGAAGAGATGGTCTTTCGAGCCATTGATGAAGAGCATTGGCTTCGGGCAAGCGAGGGAGGCAATGTGAGGATAGTCAAGATATTGGCGAAGACCGGGGATACAGTTGGCGAAACCACCATTCTCTTTTCTGCCATATCGCCTCGTGAGTTGGGCATCGGTGGTAATCATCCAGCAGATGGAAGCACCCGCCTTGATTCTGTCGCTCAATGCCGAGAGCATCCACGAGCGATAGGCTCCCATCGAACAGCCAGCACACCCTATTCTGTTGGCATCCACCATCGGCAATGAAGCCAAGAAGTCGGTGCTTGCGATGTCATCATAAGTCATAAAGGCTGAGAGATCACGACCGAGCATCATCATATTGCCCGCGATGAGGTCGTACTTCTTTCTATCTACGCCCTCCTTGCGTCCTCGCTCGCCCCACATCGGGGCATCCATCGAGAATACCACATAACCATGCTTCGCCAAGTAATCGCCTAGGAACTGTCCCTCGTAGAGTTGCTTCACCCAGGCATCGGCATCCTCGAGCACTTCTTTTGCCAAGGCAGAATCCTTAGCGGTTATGCCCTCAGAAGATGTCCGCTTTGCCGACAACGCCCCAAATGGTCGAATCATCTTCTCCTTTCCGATGAAGAGATGAGCGCCATGGTCGTGAAGGAGATTCACGGTTGGAAACTTCTTGAAATTATTTTTCTTGGCATGCTTTTTCTCCGAAGAAAGTGCATCACTACGAACATCAACCGAAGTCGGAGCCTCATCCGGAATCAAGAGATAAGCCGTGATACGGGAATAGGCGTTGATGTTGAAGGCGATTTTCTGCGCCTTGTATCCGTCTCGCTGCTCCTCTTCGAGTACTTGCATATCCCAAGAGGCAGCAGCTTTCGGCGGTGTCATCATGCACTCGAAAACCTTGTCTCTCGCCATCTTCTTCCATTTCGAGAAGTTCTTGATCGGGCTATTGCCCCATGCCATCGGATAGGTGAGTTCTTGCTTCAGTTGCTCCACATAGGTAGGAATCTCTCCCTCCCACTCGTAAGCCTCCCGCTTCTGCACTTTCTGTTTCTGAGGGGATTGGAAAGAAGCGGCTGATTGGGCACTTACTCCCGCCGATGACCATGGCAAAGAGAAGAACAGCAACGCTGCAATCTTATAAGTCATATTCCGTTTCATATCATTGTGTTTGATAAGATTCATCATCGTTTGTTTAATAAGATTAGTTTCTAAGAAACGCCATGATGAGCGTTTCCATCGTGCAAAATTAATAAATTATCAGCAATAGATGAAGTTTTTCTCAACATTTTTGCGTAACTTTGCAAAAGATAAGACAGAATGCCTCCATCGCCATACGACAGAGGCTCTATCAGAAAGAGAATGTTCCATTTTAATGAAGAGATAAACGATATGAAAATAGCAGTATTTTGTTCAGCAAACAGAAATATCGACCCCGACTTCTTCGCCATGACCGAGGAGTTGGGCAAGTGGATGGGTGAGAATGGCCATGATGTCGTGTTTGGCGGATGCAACATGGGATTGATGGACTGCATCGGCAAGGCTGTGAAGGCGCATGGCGGCAGAGCCATCGGCGTGGTGCCAAGCCTGGTGGAGAAAGGTGGAAGAACCTTCGATGACCTCGATGTAGAGATTCCATGCGACAACCTCAGCGACCGCAAGGACCTCTTGCTTGCCCAGAGCGACATCGTCGTAGCCTTGCCTGGTGGCATTGGTACGCTCGATGAAATTTTCACCGTTGCCGCCTCCCACACCATCGGCTATCATCACAAGATGGTCATCCTCTACAATATGAAGGGCTTCTGGAACTCCACCATCGCCCTCCTCGATGACATGCAGCAGAAAGGCATGATTCGTGGCGAATGGCACGACTATATCGAGGTTGCGAATGACTTGGAGGAATTGAAGAAAGTTATTTCAAGATAAAGACCTTTGTTTCGTGAGCCTCAACGTTTCCCTTCCATTTGGAAGCCTTGCGAGCTATCATGCGATGTTGCCAAGCATCATAGACAGAATATTTGCCTGATAGTCCCAACTTCGTGAAATCAGCAGTCAGGGAGAGGTGCTTATCTGCCGTATTGAGGATTGCCACGGCATGAGAACCATCGGCAAGAGGGCGCACGAATATCTGATGTGTGTCGGCATTCACCTTGCGCTCAGCAGCCTTTCCAAGTTGATCCTGGTTGATGGCAATCAGGTCACGATTGAGCAAGATACGGCGGTCTTCATCCGTAAGATGGCGCAAGTCATTGCTGAGGGCAAGCACGGAAGACAACATACACCACATACTCATCTGCGATTGATACTCCGTATAGGTGCATCCCGTTCCGCCCAAGTCACTCGACGGACCACCCTTTCCATTCAAACCAACCACCAGCATATCCATATCAGGCCACTGTCCCTTTCGAGCATAGGAAGCCAAAGGAGCCGTGATATTGATGATGTCGATGATGCCTCTGGCACCAGGGTGAGTAGCTTTCCATATATCTCGCACGTCATAACTAGTGCGCCATAGTTGTCCACCCACCTCTTCGCACCATTCCTCGCACTGTCGCTGCCCCCATTCGCAGATGCCAAGCACAATATCTCGCCCTGACTTCTGGAGGGCTGATGCCATCGTGCGATAGCGCAAACGAGCCGTGGCACTGTCTTCGGGTGCATTGCAATAGTCGTATTTCAGATAGTCGATGCCCCAAGAGGCGAAGGTGCGTGCATCCTGTTCCTCGAAACCATAACTGGCAGTATAACCGCCACAAGTCAACTGAGCGGCATCGGAGTAGATTCCGAGTTTCAATCCCTTGGAGTGAACATAGTCGGCAAGGGCTTTGATGCCATGAGGAAACTTCTTGGGGTCGGGAATGATGTTGTTGTGGCAGTCACGTCCACCCTGCCATAGGTCATCGATGAAGATATACTTATAGCCAGCATCAGCCAGCCCACTCTCCACCATTGCATCCGCAGTCTCTCGGATGAGTTGGTCGGAAATATCTCCCTTGAACATATTCCAAGTCATCCACCCCATCGGCGGTGTGGGAGCGAGTTGATTACGAGGTGTTGAAACACTCTCTTCTGCATGGGCAAACAATGCCGAGAAGAAAAACACGATTGTCAAAATTTTAGATCTGTACATAAGTTTAGGAATAATTTCTGTGTCAAGACACGGTTTTGGTTACAAAAATACTATTTTTCCTTGACTCCTCCAAGACTTTTAAGGTTTTTATATGCTTTTTTCTTATTGGTATTCCTCTTGATTTGCAGCAATTCCTCCATCGTGGAGTATTTGGGTTCAGAGAAGATGTTCTTGATCTCGGCGGTATATCCCAAAGCCATGGCGATACCTATCAGATTCTTGAGTGAGATAAGTCCCTTCTGTTCAAATCGCACGATGTTGCTGACAGCCACGCCCGACTTATCCGCCACATCTTCACGTGTCAGATTCTTCTCGATACGCCGCTTTCTGAAATCACTTGCCATCTCCTTGGCAATCTCGTCCGGATTGTCATGGAGATAGTTTTCTAATATTGATAATATATTGTTATTTTCCTGCATATTCACCAAGATATTGATAATATTTTATTCCTTACGGATGCAAAGATACTTTAGTTTGCTGAAAGATGCAAACAAAAAGTTGACTATTTTCTAAAATCGCCACCCTTGCCCAGCAAGAAGTCGAAGAGGCTCAGCATTAGGATGCCATCGTCATTATAATTGGAGATGTATCTATCGCCTGCTATGATAACCTTGCGGAAGCCATCGTTGACATTCAATAGCGAGGCTTGCTCTTGGTCCACCTTCTCCTTATCTGGCAAAGCATAAGCCGACTGGATATAGAGACGTTCATCGGCACGATTCACCACAAAGTCGATTTCGAAGGTGCGACGCTGGAGCTTGCCATTCGCATCTCGCTTAAAGTTTTCCACAGTGCCTACATCTACGCTATACCCTTGCTTGCGCAGCTCATTATACACCACATTCTCCATAATGTGTGTATATTCCACCTGACGGAAATCCAAGACGGCGTTTCTAATGCCCACATCCTCAAAATAATACTTAGTACCCGTGCCGATGTACTTCCTGCCCTTCACGTCATAGCGAAGAGCCTCGCTGATAATGAAGGAATCCTGAAGATGCTCCAAATATCTTCCGATAGCTTTCACACCAAGTTCTATTCCTCCTACTGATTTGAATGTATTGGATATTCTCAACGTATTGGTACATGAACCTATCGTAGATGCCAAGAGTCGAACCAACTCTCGCATACCCTCAGCATTTTTCAAATGATTGCGTTGCAAAACATCTTTCAGATAAACCGTCTCATATATCTCACGCAGATAATTCTGCTTATCCTCGGGAGTTTCCAACTGCGCCACAGCTGGTAATCCACCATAGAGATAATAAGTCTCCAAGGCTTGACGCTTCTCGCCACCAACTCCTTCATAATACTCCGAGAAACTCAGTGGATGGATGCGAATCTCCCAACCACGACCACGAAACTCTGTAATCACATCCTTGGAGAGGAAACGAGCATTGGAACCCGTAACATAAACCTCGGCATTATCCACATGAAGATAAGAATTCAATACATCCTCAAACTCTGGAACCATCTGCACCTCATCCAAGAGAATGTAATATTTATCCTTATCCACAATCTTACTATCCACATATTCCAACAAAGCATCAGGATCACGTAGCTTCTTGTTACGGCGGTCTTCGAGATTAACTTGAATGACATGGTTATCCGCAACACCTTTATCAAGCAGATACTTGCGAAAGATGTTGAACAAGAGAAAAGATTTACCACATCGACGGATGCCAGTAATAATCTTTATCATCCCATTATCATCGGCAGAGATGAGTTGATTTAAATATGCTTTACGTTCAAAATACATCGTTTTATGACAAATTTTTGTATCAAGACACAATTTTTGGTCACAAAAGTACGATTTATTATTGAAATCTCCAAGGCTTTTTAAGGTTTTTAATTATCTCATAAAAGAAAAAGAGCGAAAAACGAACTGTTAACTGTTACACTGTTAACCAAAAATGTTCTCAAAGCTTCCAAATCTCAAAAAAAATGCACTTTTGGAAGTTTTGAGAACAAATACAAGGAACATAACATGTGTGGTAATCTCCCTATTCATTCAAAAGGGGACGCGATTGCTCGCATCCCCTAATATCATATTGCACCCATAGCCAAATGCTATTGGACAACAACTTTCTTCACACTGCCATCGCTATATTTTACAATGTTCAAGCCTTTGGTTGGCACTTTCAATCGCTGACCATTCACGGAATAGCGAGAGATTTCCTTGACATCACTAGAGGTTGTGACATTATCAATACCTGTTACATCATACTCCTCTATATTATCAAATACACCCCAATTTGAAAGCCAATAATCATCATAAGTTCTTTTCGGAACATACAAGATACAACTTTTAGTATTTACATTTTCAAAAATAGAAGCATTAATTGATAAAGGAGATTCCCAACTTACATATACGCTGGTCAAGCCGCTGCAACCCTCAAAAGCAGAATCACCTATCGAAGTGACACTGGAAGGAATCGTGACGCTAGTCAAGCCGCTGCAACCAGAAAAAGCACTCCAACCTATCGAAGTGACACTGGATGGAATCGTGACGCTAGTCAAGCCACTGCAACCAGAAAAAGCAGACGAACCTATCGAAGTGACACTGGAAGGAATCGTGACGCTAGTCAAGCCGCTGCAACCAGAAAAAGCATACTCACCTATCGACGTGACACTGGAAGGAAAGGTGACACTGGTCAAGCCACTGCAATTCTCAAAAGCATATTCACCTATAACATCGTCCGATGTATAATAATCTGTATGTACATATGAAGTACTACGATAACGAGAATAATAATAATCTCCTCCCTTCACTATTTTAGCTTCCGAGAGATCCAAAGTCGCCATCTTTCCCGCAGTACCATTCCCATTAACGTCCTTCCCCGCCATTTCACGTATAAAACGAAGATCAGTGCCATTAATCTCACCTACAATCTTGAGATTGGTAAGTTTATATTTCTTTATAGAACCAATCTTATCTGGCAAAGTTCCAGCCTCATCCAACTTGACGGTGATTTGTCTTGTTATCAAATCGTCATCAGCTGCATGGATTGCCAAGCAACCCAATACCATAAACACAGCTGTCAAGAACAGCCCTTTCAAAGTAAATGTTCTCATAAATTATCTCTTTTAATTATTATTCTTTTGTTGCTAATATTGCAGTAATAAGCTTTTTAAAATCTGTTCTTTTTACTTTTCCACAAATCTGACATTTAGGATTCATCTGTGAATTTATGACATAATAATCACCTTCACGCTCAATACAAGCATGAGCAAAGCTATGGCGCAAATGCTTAAGCAACGGCGCACAAACCTCTTTTCCTTTATAACACAGAGTATTTGTTTTTTCCGGAAACACCAGTTTTATTTTATTTTTACCTGTATCATGAATCAAAGAAACTTTGTTTTTAATCCCAAGTGGCACTTTCTTATAGAAATAACCCTTATGATTACCCATCCCCTCTCTTTCATATTGATACAGAACATCATAGAAAAGCTTGAGGTCCTCAGGCTTCAATGAAGTACTAAATAGTCCCATATACAAAAAGCTTATTGATTTTTATTACGCTCTGCGATGATTTTGTTGTATTCCTCTTTAGTAAAGTCTTGCCCACACTGTGTGCAAACATAATCACCAGTTTTCTCCTGTACATAGCCCCACCCCAAATGAGTTTCTTTCTCAAAATTAGGATGCGAACAAGGTTTGTTTCCCCATTGTTTACGAAGTTCTTCCGCTTTAGAATAGTCCATATTATTTCCTTTCTTAACCAACCCAATCACCCAAGGCTAGCGGCTAATAAAAAAAGAAAGCGTGGGATCTCCTCGTTACTCGTCCCACGTTCTGAGGCCTTCGCATTGCCCAATCTAGTTGAACGAGCAACGTCAAATCTCATGCAACAATCAAAATGATAAGAAATCGCGCGTAAATACCAATATATACAGCATATAGCAAGTATTTAATAAAGTATGTATTTTGTTATTTGTTTGTTACTTTGCCATTTAATTTTATTATTTATCATAGTTAATGGTTCGTAATTGGTTCTTATTTTGGGTAACAAATCCAATTATTTTTCGTATCTTTGCACCGCGAGTAACAAATCTCGCAAAATGACAATAAGTAGAATAAATAACAAAGTAACATGAGAAGTAACAATGAACCTGTGCGCATACGCTACAAGGATTTGGCGAATGGCACAAAGTCGATTTATCTCGACACTTACAAAAGTGGAAAGAGGTCGTATGAGTTCTTGAAGCTTTATCTGCTTCCCGAGGACGATGACAAGGCTAAGGCAGTCAATGCCGAGACCTTGCAGAAGGCAGAAGCTATCAAGAACCAACGAGTGCAAGAAATCCTGTCGGGAAAGTTGGAAACAGTGAAGGCTTCCTTGGAGCATCCTGCTTCTACAACAACTTCAAGCAAGAAGACCGCACGTTTAAGTAAGAAGAAAAAAGTCGGCAGTGATAAAACTGGCAAAAGTGTCAAGGGAAAGGAAAGTGAGGTAAACGAAGTCGTTGGAGCCGTTTCTGGCAGAGAAGGACACCAATGGAAGTTTATTGACGATGACGGTGAGGACAGAGCCATAGATGGAACAATCAAAAAACATAGAGGCAGACCCAACAAGCGTGAAGCTGTCACTCTTCGTTTCAAGGACCTTGCCAACGGCAGTAAGTCGCTCTACTTCGACATATATTATAATGGTGAGCGCAAGTACGAGTTTCTGAAGCTCTATATCAACCCAGAGATTACCGAGGCTGACAAGCAGAATAATGCCTTGGTCATGGAAACCGCAGAGCGTCTGAAAGAACGCAAGATGCGAGAGGTTGTCAATGGAGAGACTTTCACGGATCCTTCTGACGAGCTGAACCAAGTGGAGAAAGTTGAGGAATACACCAGTTCTGTGATAGTCCGTAGTCGCAAGATGCGCAATGGAGACCGTTCCCTCTTCCTTGATATATATTATGGTAAGGGACAACGTGCCTATGAGTCAGTTGGTCTTTACCTTCGTAAGGATGACAGCGAGGATAAACACAAGGAAATCTGGAAAGAAGCTGAGAAAAAGGCCAAGGAACGCATGAAGGCATTGAAGGACGGAACCTTTGAGAAGCGTGTCGGCAGAAGAGGCTACAAGCCGCATGGAGAAGATCCAGATGCCAACGTGGACAAATACAAGGAGTATCTTGCCACTAAGAAGGTGAAGACAGAGATTGCCGTTGCAGAGACTGAGCGCAAGAGAAATTCCAAGACCAAGGAGCCTGTGAGAATCCGCTTCAAGGAACTTGCCAACGGCAACAAGTCGGTCTATCTATCCATCAATGTCAACGGTCGCCGTACCTATGATTATCTGCGCCTTTATCTCATACCAGAGGTTGACGCAGCTGCCAGGGAGCAGAACAAGCAGACAATGCAAGCAGTCTATGCTATCAAGGCACAACGCATCATGAGCATCACTAACGGTATCGCAGGGCTCAAAGACAAGTCAAGAATCAAAATGCGACTTGTGGATTGGTTGGAGATATTCCGTGACGCACAAGTGGAGCGAGGAAGACAATCTGCCCGAAACTGGGTGAACAGCGTGCTGAATGCAGTGAGAGAACACTCGCCAAATGTGACACTCGCAGAGATGACCAAGGAATACTGCAATGGTTTCATGGTGTTCTTGTTGAACGACTATATCACCTACAAGCACACCCATCCGTCCAAGTCCACGGTGATGAACTATCTCAAATGCCTCAAAGCAGCCTTCAACATGGCTATTGAGGAAGAGATAATGGACGACAATCCCGTATTGCGTCTTCGCATGGATGTTCTGAAAGGTGGCGGCACCAAGCGAGAGTACCTGACCGTTGACGAGGTGAAGAGACTGATTGACACCCCTTGCAAGCGTGAGGATATCAAGGCGGCGTTTCTGTTTTCATGCTTCTGCGGACTCCGTATCAGTGACGTGAAGAGTTTGAAGTGGAAGAACATCATCACCGAGGGTGACAAGACACGAGTTGAGATATTGCAGTACAAGACCAAGCAGCCTCTCTATCTTCCTCTCAACAAGCAAGCCCTTCGTTGGATGCCTGAGCGTGGATCTGCAAGTGACGAGGACAATGTGTTTCCAACACTGCCAAGCAAGAACTACGACTGCATCCCGGAATGGAGCCGTGCGGCAGGTATCAGCAAGCATGTAACCTACCATGTCTCAAGGCACACGTTCGCCACGATGGAGCTGACCATGGGCGCAGACCTATACACTACAAGCAAACTTCTCGGTCATACGGAGGTGCGCACGACACAAATTTACGCAAAAATCATCAACAAGAAAAAGGACGAGGCTGTTTCTCTGTTGGACAGTGCGTTCGAATAATAAAAATGGAACATAATAATACATCAAACAACCAAGGACGAGAAGACTCCTCGTTCTCTCTTTTTACCCCAATGCAATGAATGCACCTTCGCTAACGGTGTAGGTGGCATTTGTGGTACCAACAAATTGTGGCTGTTCTTCAAGGAAGCCCATGAGTGCTATCAGACGGAAGTCATAGGATGCGGTAAACTATATCACCGCTACAAAAAGGACTTTCTCAACAGCCATTCCTATACGGACTGCCAGTATGCGGCAGGAAAGAACGAGCACAAGAAGAACTTCTACATCATGGAGGAGTTTCTTGAAGAACGTGAGGATTTGGTAGTCATATTCTTTACCAAAGTGGATTTCGAGTATCATGACTACAAGGCTCTTCATCACAAGTTCAACACCACGGAGCCGCCTCCAAATGGTCAGTATCTCCATGGTAAACCACCGTCAATATTACAAACAGCACAAGAAACCAAACCGAAACAGGACTTTCAATGTTACTTTGATTCTACTCAGTTGAACCTCATTGCGCGCCATGCCAATGAGGTTCATTTGTTCTCAGCCGATGTGTCGGAAGAGGATATGCGAAAACTCTTCTCGTGCCAAGTTTGCAAGCAGCTAAAGGCGAGAAGTAACAGACGTGTGGCATTCTTCTTTGACATGCTCTGCAGCAAGAACTTGATTTGCAAGCAATGGCAATCGGTCATTGCCAAGCATAAACTCATCCTGTCTTCATCAACAGACAAGCCACTTACAACAACCAAGCTGTCCTCAGCAACCAGTGATGCCAAAAGTACCAACGCCAGTATCTATGAGGCTATCCGCAAGAAAGTGCAAGAAATAGCAGAATGCGGTAAAAATGATAGCAAGGACACCATCTGACAGATGAAAACCTTGACAGTTGGCTTGATAGTCGGTTGACAGTCAAGCGCCCTTCCATCCGATTGGGCAGAAATGCCCTTACCTTTGCCCTCCGTAATCAGAAACCTGGTTATGGAGGGCGACCTCGTTATGTGTAACGATAAATAAAATTACGACAATGATTGGACAGACAACAAATCAGGCAAACAATCCGCCAAAGGATGGTGCGATACTACCGCCAACGATAGACGTGGATAAACACGAGTTGACAGAACAAGAACTGGCAGACATGACACCAATGAGACTTGCCGAGCGCATTCAACAGATGGAAGAAGCATTCAAGCTGCTTGGACCAGTGGAGGATGTGCTGAACCGCATCAAGTGCTTGGAGAAATGGCTCTTTGCAGGAAAAGACGTGCTCACCCTTGACGAGGCAAGCGTATTCCTTGACGCTTCAAAGAGTCAGCTTTACAAACTGACACGTACCTTTGCCATTCCCCATTACAAGCCAAACGGCAAGACCATCTATTTCAGCAAGGAAGAACTGGTGGAATGGATCAAGAAGCACCCTGTGAAAACAAAAGACGTGTATGAGCAGGATGCCATACGCTATGTGATGAACAAACCCTTGAAGAGCAGATGACGATGGAAGACATGAACGACATGAGCCTCTTTGAAGGCGCAGCGGACAATGCTGATTTGTTGGAAAAGTTGCTGAAGGCATCGCTTATCCATGCGGATGAGACCTACCAGACACCGCCACAGATAATATGGGTGGACAACTCGACCATAGCCACGCTTGGCAACTTCAGTGCCTCCACAGGCAAGGCGAAGAGCCGAAAGACGTTCAACGTGTCCGCTTTGGTTGCTGCCTCGCTTGCTAACGGAAAGGTGCTGCAATATACGGCAAAACTACCCGATGACAAGCGTAAGATACTCTACGTTGATACGGAGCAGAGCCGTTTCCACTGTCACAGCGTGATGCAGCGCATCCTCCGGCTTGCAGGATTGCCCGACAACATGAACAGTGAGAACCTTGTGTTCTTCGGACTGCGAGAGTACAGTCCCAACCTCAGACTGCGACTGATAGAATATGCCTTGCAGACGCAAAAGGGCTTTGGCTTGGTCATCATTGACGGCATAAGGGACTTGATGCTCGACATCAACAATCCGAGCGAGTCCGTCCATATCATCAACAAACTGATGCAGTGGTCAAGCCGCTATGACCTGCACATCCATTGCGTCTTGCACCTGAATAAGGGTGATGACAATGTAAGAGGTCACATTGGCACGGAACTCAGCAACAAGGCAGAGACGGTACTGGTGATAAGTAAGAGCAATTCGATGGCGAATGTGAGTGAAGTGAAACCGCTCAACATCCGAGACAAGGACTTTGTCCCTTTTGCGTTTCAAATAAATAAGGAGGGATTGCCAGAGATTGCCAAAGACTATGTGGTTGACTCTACCACAGCCAAACAGCCTAAGATGACAATAGCCGACATTACCGATGAGCAGCATGACAAGGCACTTGGAATGGCTTTCGGCAAGAAAGTGGTGTCAGGTTATGAGAATGTGATAAACGCATTGACGAAAGGATATACAACTATTGGTTTTGCCAGAGGTAGAACAGTGATGTCAAAGTTGCTGACCTTCCTATTGAAGAGCAAACTGGTGGTGAAGTGTGGCAATAACGAGTATTGCAGAATGAAGGATTATCCTTCGCTTCCGCTGCTTGAAGAGCAGGAGGTGAAGAAGTGAGGATGAAGCGAAAATCACTTCAAAAACCACTTCATTCACCTCGGTGTATATATAATAGTAGAACGGACGGATTTTGTGAAGTGGCATCATATTTAACTACAAAATGACTTCACAAAACCGTTCATTCACTCTGGTGTATATATAATAAGCGCACGAATGAACAAAAAATGAATGAAAGATGAACATACAACAAGCAAAGGAAATCAAACTCACGGACTATCTGAGCGCATTGGGACATCAGCCCAAACGATGCAGCAAGTCCACATCTTATTATCTGTCGCCATTGCATGCGGAGACAAAGCCATCGTTCAAGGTGAACTTCAGCCGAAACCAATGGTATGACTTTGCTCTTGGCAAGGGTGGCAACATCATTGCTCTTGCCCAACTTCTCTACAATACGGATGATGTGGGTGCTGCATTGCAGCATATAACAGCGGACATGAACAACCCAAAGTCCACAAAGGCAAAACCTCCCATACCGACACAAGTAGAGACAAACAAAATGGACAAGGTACATATCCAAGACTTGTCCTACCCTGTGCTTATGTCGTATCTGCGTTCACGCCATGTGGATGCGGACATGGGTAAACGCTATTGCAAGGAGATCTGGTACACGTTTAAGGGCAAGCGGTATTTTGGCATAGCCTTTCCAAATAACCGGGATGGGTATGAACTGCGTAACCCATATTATAAAGGTTGTTTGGGCGAGAAAGACATATCCTTGATACATTCACAGCAAGTTGGAGTGCAGGACAGATGCTGCATCTTCGAGGGGTTTATGGACTTTCTTTCGTACAAGACTTTGGAAAAGCGAGGCGACAATGTGATTTGCATACAAGAGCCATGTGATTATATTTTACTGAACTCCATCAGTAGCCTTGGGAAATGCATGGAACGATTGGCGTGTTACACTGCTATCCATTGTTATCTTGATAATGACCAAGCAGGAACGGTGGCTGCCCATACAATCATGGACTGTTATCAAAACAGGGCAATCAACGAATCCATAAGATATGCAGAATACAAGGATGTCAATGATTATCTTATCGGCAGAAAATCCATTATTCCGCATAAAGAGGATGTATAAAACGATAATTTTCTACGGAGAAAGTCAATATTCTCCGTAGAAAACTATATTTTGCGTGATTTTTGCGTAGATTTCCGTACAAACATACTACATTTTTGAAAATATGTAGTAACTTTGTACAGAATTAAAGATGCAAATCATGGAAAAGCGTATGACAAATCCAAAATCTGAAGGCTATATCTCTGCAAAAGATATGGCAGGAAGAGCTGCATACTATAAAGTATTGCAAGCCGCCAAGAATGGCGAACTCACCAGAATAAAAAGAGGTGTGTATGCAACCGATGACCATTTGGCAAGTCAAATGCTTGATGTGGAAAAGGTTGTTCCTGGTGGTGTGTTGTGTCTGTATTCCGCTTGGTCACATTATCAGTTGACTACACAGGTACCACAAGAATATTGTCTTGCAATAAAAAGAGGCCGAAAAATCACCCTTCCAGATTATCCCCCAATTACACTATACCATTGGAGTGATACCGCCTTTAACCTTGGAATTACGAATACAGAGATTGAGGGTTTCAAGGTGAGGATATATGACGTGGAGAAATGTGTCTGTGATGCAGTAAAGTATAGAAACAAAATCGGCATAGATGTCTGTACGGAGATTATAAAGGAATATCTGAAACGCAGAGATCGTAATGTCAGCAAACTGATGAAATATGCCTCACAACTGAGAGTTGCCAAAACATTGGGAACATATCTACAAATGGAACTATAAAATAATAAATATGACAACGAAGAATTATGCTCGCTCGGTAAGAGCGAAACTGCTTAATATATCGAAAGAAGAGAATGTCTTCTACCAATCGATATTGACACGATACTTTCAGGAGCGTCTGTTGTACCGTCTGTCGGTAAGTCCATACAAAGAACGCTTTATATTGAAAGGTGGTGCATTACTGTATGCCCATGAGCATTTGAAAGCAAGACCAACATTGGACATAGATTTCCTTGGTCAACAGATTAGCCGTGAGTTGGACAATATCAAGGAGACATTCAGAAATTTATGCGACATAGAATGTCCGGAAGACGGAGTTGTCTTTGAAAAGGACAGCATTAGCGTAGAAGAAATCACTCTCAAAAAAGAATATAATGGTGTGCGAGTGCATGTCAAGGTAGGACTTGACACGGCAAGCCAAGTTATTTCCATGGATGTAGGCTTTGGCGACATCATAACTCCTGCACCCGTTGACCTTTCTTATCCGGTGTTGCTGGACACATTACCAGAAGTTGACATCTTGGCTTACTCTTTAGAGACCGTGGTGGCTGAAAAGTATCAGGCAATGATAGACCATGCGACAGAGAACAGCCGCATGAAAGACTTCTTTGATGTGTACAGAATACTAAAAGCAGGAAATATTGACTTGGACACATTGCAAGAAGCCATCACAGCCACGTTTGAGAATAGAGGCACCGCCATCTCTACGGAATATAGCCTTTTCGAGGATTCTTTTGCGACAGATGCCAAACGAAATATTATGTGGAATAGTTATTTGAAGAAAATCAAATTCAAGGAGCCACTAACCTTCCAAGAAGTTTGGACATATATCACACAGGAACTGAAACAATACATGGAAAAATAACAGTTCACCAAGAATTTGCCAAGCTCTCCGTTTCGGAGGGCTTTTTTTATGCCCTTTTCATAAGCAAAGATTATAAGGATGTAAACGATTGTCTAATAGGGAGAAAGAAAGCATGAGGGAAGCAAAAGTGGAATATGACGATATAGCGGATATACACTGGTGGATGGTGGATCATATTCACTATCTGCCAGCCATGATATATGCTGTATTGTTGATAGATATAGTATCAATCGTTGTCATCATCAAACATAGCAAGGGGCTGGAGCAAGACGAGGTATTGGAACGATTGAAGATAGGATGCAGTGTGGCAGTGTTCCTGCTTGGGATGCTGTTGGTGTATTATATAGCATATCTGTTTTGGTAAGGTGATATGGGAAAGTTTGAAAAACGATAGTTTTCTACGGAGAATATTCATTTTCTCCGCAGAAAACTGTTGTATTGAATTTGGATGTTCAGAAGCAATGAAGCAGGAATCCCCATAACTGATTCTATCTGTAAAGCCATTTCTGTGGATAGTTGTCTTTTCCCAGAAATTGTTTCATTTAAAGCTATCAATTCGATATTAGCTTTTTCTGACAATTGCTCTACAGACAGTC
>FR893276.1:0-5675 GCA_000436035.1 Prevotella sp. CAG:732
ATCAACTTAAATTAATTCCGCCAACGGGTTAACCATAAACAATTGAGCAATTATGAAAAAGTTCTTAGCGATTATTACGGGGTTAGTTAGCATCCTTGCAATGACTTCATGCAGCAATATGTCAGAACAAGACATAGAAAAAGAGATAGCCTCTGGTGTTGTCTTAGTGCAAAACCAAAGTTATTATGAAGTTGACTTGTCTAACGGTGCAAAGATATTTTTCTCAAACTTTGACGAAAAGGAAGGAATCAATGGACTCGCTACAGACGAGGATTCTGTAGAGGTGTCAACTTCTTACGGAACAGGCTTTTTCATTTCGGAAGATGGCAAGATTGTCACCAATGCTCATGTTGTTTCCAATACCATCGAAGACAAGGACGTAAACAAATCTGTAGCCGAAATTATTGAGGCACTAAAGGACATAACACTTTCTTCCTACAATGAATACCAAGAAAAGCACGAGACGGCAGTTAACGCTTACAATTACGCCAACTATAGTGACGAGGTGTCATACGAAGACTTTTACAAGCTACGTGACATCAAAGACGCTTTGGAGGAAAAATGTGAAGAATATGCAGCAACCTATGAAGCTCTGAGCAACATCAATCCTAGCGAGTCTGACATTAAATACCACAATAAGATAAGCATTGCTTACAATGACACTTATGTAACCTCCACAACCGACTTCTCGAGTTGTGTAGTTGCCAAACTTGACACGGAGCACGACCTGGCCATCATCCAGTTAAAGGACAAGAAAACCCCTGAGGACAAATATATATTTACCGTTGAAGAAGAAGATCCTTTAGAAGTATATAATTTGAAGGAAAACATAACTAAGAAAATCAGTGAAGACAAGAATAGCAAGCTCTTTATGATGAGTTTCAATCTTGGTCCAACTCTTGCAATGACCAAAGAAGGCATCAAGTCACAATTCAATAGCGGAACCATCAGCCAGCGCACAGACGACCGTCTGATGTATTCCATTCCAGCCCTTCCTGGCAGTAGTGGTTCACCAGTAGTCAATCTACGAGGTCAGTTGGTGGCTATCAATTATGCAGGCATCAATACTACTCAAAGTTTCAACTATGGAATTAGAGTCAAGCATTTGAGAAACCTGATTATGAAATAAGGGTTTACCACTTATATCGTTACTGATTTAAGAACGAAGATTATGCATAAAATATTTATCTCTTATTCAAGACAAGATTACGCCGCTGTCGTACAACTTAAGGATGAAATCGAGAGTCTTTTAGGTTATGGAAGCTGTTGGATAGATTTGATAGGGATTGAAAGTGACCGTCAATTTGTCGATGTCATCATTGATGCCATTGACAAGGCTGTGATCTTTCTTTTTATGTATTCCAAGCATTCCGAAAATTCCGTATGGACACGTAAGGAAATCAATTATGCCAATAGTGAGAAAAAGAGAATCGTCTTTTTGAAAATAGACGATGCCGAGATAAGTAAATATTACCGGTTTCAGTTTGGTGGACATGACATCATTGACATAGAAGATAAAAAACAGAAAAAAAAGTTGCTGAATGACCTCACAAAATGGTGTGGTCTTGTTTCGCCCAATCAAGAACAAGAGCAGAATCAAGAACAAGAGCCAAGAATGGAACAAGAGCCGGAACAAGATTTCGAGCTAAAAATGGATTTCAACTCAAATATGGCTCATAACCCGAATGTGGATCTTAAGCCAAGAATGCATTTTAAACCAAAATTGGAGATAAACTATGCAAAATATATAAACTCCATTTCTAAATGCTTTAGCAAAAATTGGGCTTCATTCACCAATTACGTATCCCATTCCGTCTGTGGAGTAATCATAAAGGGATGCGTATTGATGGCCATACTGGCTTTCGCATTTTTGTTTTTGGGGTGGTCTGCCGTGTTTATACTTGCCAGCCTAGTTTTTGGAGTTTTGTGGTATTCCGATGAAATTCAGAACAAATACCCCAAAGTGGGAAAATGCATATTGACTATAAGAAGTTGGAGCGCAAAGTTTTTACTCGGGTTAAATAGTTTGTTTTCTATTTTCTGGTTCTTCACCACTTGGGGGGATTCAGATACCGACTTGCTTTATTTCTATTCCTGCATATTGATATTGAGTGCAGCATTATGGCTATTGATGCAATTGAAGCTAATCGATTTGGGCATAAAAACGAAGAAAGAGAAAATCGCATACTTTGGCATATTTGTTTTCTTTTATCTATTTTCATTTATAGTTACACTAATTGGCGTCTATTTTAAAACAACATCATGAGACAATTCTACACCTTATTATATATAGTAGCCCTATTCTCTTGCAGCCTTGTTTTCGCATGCAAGAATCACTTTGCACACCTCACCTCCTATCCCATCATGCGTACTTACCCCACAAAATGGATTGAGGATAGCCTAGAGATGCTATCATTCTTCCCCATCATGGCTGACGACTCTCTTAAAAACGTCCTTAAAAGAACCAAACCGAGCGATTGGGAGCAAGTTGGATGGCGAGGCTATACTTTTGCCAATGGCGTTTAACTGTTTCTATGACACCAAGAGCCGCGCCATCTATAGGATAGACATTCTTGATGCCACAGACTATCTGGACGAGAATGCCAAATATCGAATGGCAGTTTACCTCAAAGACACAGATCTCAGGGAAAAGCCAGATTATCTGTTAGACGTGGACTACGACATAGAAGGAAGTGCCGGAGTTAGGGAGTATGAGTGCTCTGACAAAAAAGGCAATAGCATTTCATTCTACCTGGACTTCTATGAGCAAACCAACCACTTTGAGGCAAAGATAAAGCTCGGCAAGGAAAAAGGCACGCACATCATTGACAGGACCTATTGGCTCGACTTCTTCGATACTCAGCAAGTGAAGAAAAGAAAGTAAATGGCAACAAATGAAGCCAATGAAGAAGTTAAGTTTTGAAATCATAAAGGAATCAAGCTTATTATGTCGATATATACTTATTTTTCAAATGGGAATCCTATACAAGGAACTATTTTGGGGATTCTATTTGTTATTTCGATCATAGCCATCCCATATGGATGGTATCACAAAAGCAAACTATCGCAACGATGGCTTTCTGGCAAATACTATTTGCTCCAAATATTGGGTGCATTATTAAAGTCACATACATCATTGTTATGTATGTCTTTCGTCTATGCCGTTTTCTTTAGCCTAACACCTCTGTTTATCATTCGAATCCACGAAGGTGTCTTTTCGCCACCAGCCAATGTACTGATAAAGATATTGGTTATCGCAATGTGCTTTACAGTCTTCGGCATAACAGCATATATCATAGCCAACTTGAACAAGCTATATAGTTTGCGCCGACAAGAGACAAGAATCACCGTCAGCCAAATCATATTGCTTTCAGTTTTTGGATTATGCTTAGCTGCATCCATATACACTTTAGGCATCGAAAAAGACTCAACAGGCTCTATCATCGTCTCAGTCTTTGGAGCAGTTCTTGGTTGGATATTCCAAGATACGATCAAGAGCGTTGTCGCTTTTTTCTATCTTCGAGCCAATCATTTGCTAAAGATAGGCGATTGGATTGAAGTAAAGGAACACGGCATAGACGGTATGTTGAAGAGAATATCACTGACCACTGTGGTGATAGAGAATTGGGACACGACAACCTCTTGCTTCCCTACATACATCCTCCATGCAGAGTGTTTCAAGAACAACCAAAAGATGATGGAAGGACGCACCCACGGTCGCCAGATGCTAAAAACATTCATCATTGATACGGGTTGGATTCATGCCTTGACAGAAGATGATGTCAAGAGATTGAACAAGGAGTTGAATGTCGATACACCTTTCAAGGAACAATATATCAAAGAAGGTTTGTTGAACATTGAGGTCTTTAGACACTATATCTATCATTGGTTGATGCAGTGCAGCCACGTATCTCATGAACCTCGTCTTATCGTCAGATGGTTGGAGCAAACCAACGAAGGTATGCCGTTGCAGATTTATGCTTTTATCATAGACTCGTCCCTGGCACCTTTCGAATGGCAACAATCGCAAATCATCGAGCATGTCATCAAGGCTATGACTTGGTTTGATATACAACTTTATCAAAGTCCTTCTGGCTATGATGCAAGCAATAGTAATATCTATTTGTCTCCCAAAGAGGCTGATTACAAAATAAAGAAAGAAAATTATGTCCCATTGTCAAGATAACAACACAGAAGACTTGCTCCGCTTACTGCTCCGCTCTGACGGCAGCAAATTTAAGGAAGATATCGTCAAAAATTGGTATCGGGCAAGGAAATTTGTTCTTGGAACCCTAGTTGCAAATGACGTATTCGACAACATCATTCGCCAGCAACAGAAAATACATGTTGTTTTAGAAGGAACTTCCGATCTAATGATGTCTGTTGCCAGACAGATAGCGTTTGTTGCACATTATCCGACATTCAATGATGCAACAGGTAATAACAAAACGATTATCACCATCTTGTTTGATAAAACCAAGGTATCTCCATCCTCTATTTTAGACTTTGTCTCAAAAGAAGAATACCTGTACAATCTATCCCGATATTGCAAATGCACGATTAAGGTTTGGCAAGAAAAAGAGGTCAAAATCGTCTATAATGAGAATTCATTGGTTTTGATGGGATGGACTTTAGCAAATACAATTTCGCAGACAAACTGAGAATAAAAGGATCAGACATCAGGGATGAGGAATTAGAAGAGACGATAGATATATCCATGGCAAAGCGTGTCAACATGGTTTACAATGTAGGTATGGATATTGACAATCTTCCCCCTGACGACCCCAATACGGCAGAACGATACGACAAAGCACTTTTCTATTTCTGCTACCAACAGTCCCCTAAAGATACCCAAAAGAAATGGGAGCAAATGGGCAATAGTCAAATCGACATAAAGAATAAACTTTCCAATGTTTTCTGTTCGGATTGCTTTCCATCACGATTAACATATATAATCAACGAGAATAAAAAGGAAAAGGGAAAAATCATCAACTTCCTCGACTTAGGGGTGCATGTGAAAAAGAAATACCAGAAAGTGGTTGGCATTGTAAAAGACAATATTGAATCTCTTGCTAGATGCGAGCATGCTCGTTGGAATGTAGAGAAGTTACTGTTAGGTTTCCGTCCTTTGTCAGAAAAAGAACATTTGAAAGACGAGCAGTTGTTTGGAAAAGACCGAAAGGATTACCGAAAGTCACTCAAAAAACGAGGCATCCATATCGACCTCTGCTCATATCGGGATTTGAGAAGAATCAATCCTGGCGACATGAAGTATGACTGCTTCTTGATGATAGCAATGCCAAGAATATACACCGAACATTTAAAATGCAAACAATCATGAAAGAGTATAAACCCAATCCAGTAGATACACAGGGAATCAAACTTCCCCAAGAGTTAGACTCCTTGGTGGAAGAAATGTCCAAGAACGTACATGAAGTTTGGGCACAGACCAGAATCGCTCAGGGATGGACTTATGGAGAAGAGCGAAATGATGCAGAAAAGAAACACCCATGTTTGGTGCCATACGAAAAATTGAGCGAGGATGAAAAGACTTACGATCGCAACACATCTGTAGAGACCATCAAACTAATCTTGAAACTCGGCTTTAAGATTTCAAAGGAGTAAAAAAAGAGAAGTGTTTGTGAACGGAAAATATGCAAGAAATGAAGCGGTAG
>FR893276.1:5773-6942 GCA_000436035.1 Prevotella sp. CAG:732
ACAAGGAGTGCGAGGGTGAAGAATGCTTCTCCACTCTTCACCACCCTTCACCTCTAAAACAGAAATTATGTTAAAATTGAAAGAAAAGAAAGGCGATTTTAGAAAAAATCGTTATATTTGCAGTGGCTCTTATGTCTTATATTGCTCCAAAGAATCGTAAAGTTCTGATAATGAGCAAGCGAGACACCCCACGCCGAGCTGACTGTCATAAGCTCGAAACGAGCAAAAGGTATGAAGCGGGATTTGGGTGGGAATCTATTGAGAGCAAAATGACATATTGAAAAGCGTTTACGACGCTATGTTCAGCAGACACTCTGAAACGTAAGAAATTTCAAATGAACGTACTGCCTCGAACTTAGCAACGGTAGATGCTCCGGGTGTGATTATGTGATTCCGTGAAGCTACCATTGGCTTCATGGGGAGCTTATCATATCGGCGTGGGCTATACTGTTGTTCGTTCAGCAGTATAGGGCACTTCTCACGGCCTCAGAGTGTGGATCGGACAACGGATGGTTCACGCTTTTTTTGTGTCCAACTTAACTTGGGTTCTGTTTAGAATAGAGTTAGCACCGATATGAAAGTCGATGAGATCGCATCACCCGATGTGAACACCGTAGGAGGTGGTGAAATTCCTCCCAGCGCTGGACTTACCTCCAACGCCCTCCCCGAAGTTCAAAGCTATGTAGCTAAGAATTCACAAACAGGGGTGTCCACCAAAAACGCCCTTTCCACAACTAAAAAATCATCCAACAACCCAAAAGAGCCTCAGCTTTGGTATGCTTTACGAACCACATACGGCAGGGAGAAGAAAGCATACGATTATATGACGGCAAAAGGTATCACAGCTTTTCTTCCAACTGTAAATACCATAAAGATGATAAATGGCAAAAGGAAGAGTGTAACAGAATCTCGTTTACCAAACATTTTCTTCGCCTATGGCACGGAAGAGGAAATCAAAGCCTATGTTTACGACAATGTCAACCTCCCCTTTCTCCGATTTTATTACCGCCACAAGCATGAAGGTAAGAAAATAGAGAAAACTCCGATGATAGTGCCAACCAGTCAAATAGATAGTTTAAAGATTATTTGTGAGGCTGAAGCAGAAGACATTATCATCTCTCATACAGAAATTCCGAAGTTTGAAAAAGGTCAAGTAGTCAGAATCATTG
>FR893277.1 GCA_000436035.1 Prevotella sp. CAG:732
TACCGAGATAGATGTTAGTGCCGTGCCCTACTATAATCTGGATTGGATACGTACCATCTTTTAATGCCCTACGAACATCTAAGCGAAAACGAGATTTTGCCATAAGCCAGACTTAAAAATTTGCTGAAAATTTGCTGATTTTTGCGCCTAAACCTACCAAAACACACCACATTTCACCCATTTTTAGGGCTTTGGCGCAGAAGAAAAAGCCCATTTTAGGGCTGATTATCAGGTGTTTGGCTACTAGAGCCGTGACACCACCAAGAAGTCACACTTGTACGCTTTCTTGGAAAAACCCTAATGGCGATTTGCTGGACAAGATGTATGTGGAGCGAAAAAAGGGACTCAAAGGCGAATGGGAGCGTTTGAATGAAATTACGATTGAAGATAGTCCTGCCAAAACCTATAGTTATAAGGAAAATGTAGCAGAAGCTGGTAACTATTATTATCGCATCCATGGCATTGACTATAATGGTAAGGATTTGTATTCTTCCGAAGTGCTCAATGCTGTGAGTGGTACTGAAGGTAACGAAGAGGTTCAGTGGGGCAAGGTTGTAGCAGATAATGACGAAGATACATATAATTTCTTTGAATATGGTTTTGACGAAATGCCTGCTGTTGTCTTTGGTGCGGTATCAAGCAAGAATTTTGACACGAAATCTGTCAATGCTTTGAGTCAAATATCCAAGGTTGGAGATAAGTATTCCTATTTCTCTTCTCATTATTTTCCTTGGAATGGTGCAACTGCTGATGTGAATGATTATTCAAAAGGTACGGAAGTGGCTTCTTATCTTGCGTTGAAGCCTGGATCTGGTACAATGGGGAATCTTCATTATGAAGGTGGTGTAATGAAGAATGGAACTTCAAACTTGTATTTGAAAGGTGAAGTTGTTGAGTATAAGTTTAAGGAACCATTTGAAACGGTTCCATTGGTATTTGTTACTCCAATTTCAACCAACAAGACGTTTCCTTGCGAGGCTCGTGTATGGGATGTAACCAAAGAGGGATTTAAAGTTGTGTTGACCAGACAGAAGGGAAAGGAATCTCAAACGATGGTACAACGTCGTGCTACTTATCTTGCCATAGAAAAAGGTACTACTCAACTGGAAAACAAGGTCGTTATCGTGAATGATACACCGATGACCTTTACCAGTACTAACGCTAAAGCTATCAATTATGGTGGATGGAGTTTAGATAATCCGTATTTTCTGTGCCAATTGCAGACTTATGATCGCAAAGTGACCTCGCAACTTCGAACAGGTGCGAATGGACCAGCAGAAAAAATGTGTCAAGTGCGTTTGATTCCAGATACAACCGATCCAGATAATCTTATTAATTACAAGAACCCATTCAAGGAAACTGTCGGCTGGATTTGCATCGGCACAGACAAAACCACAGGTGTTCAGACACCAGAGACATCTGTCGCTTCCGACAAGTTGGATATTCAAGTAACCAATGGACAGTTGGTGGTACGAGATGCTTCCGCTTCTTGGGCTAAGGTCTTCACATTGGGTGGAAGCTTGGTAGCACAAGGCGGTGTTAAGTCGGGCGAGGCTACTTTCTCCTTGGCATCATTGCCTGTAGGAGTGATGGTAGTCAAGACCAGCACTGGCAAAGCGATGAAGTTTGTCGTAAGACGATAAGAAAATATTAAAAGAGGCAAAAGAGGCGTGATTTAGGTCTGTTTTGCCTCTTTTTCACGATTTATACTCTTTATTAGTCGATTTTTGACCCCTTAAATGGGGATTTGTCCTTAAATTTGCACTCAACAAAACCAAAGAAGGTTATAGAAACCTAAAGGAATGATTAACGAAACAATTAAAAAATAATAACTTTTATAAAGTCATGAATCAACTATTTACATTACTTTTGTTGTGGATGTTCGCCTGCCTGCCGATGATGGCGCAAGCTCCGATGGACGGAGGGGTCTGGAAAGATAATACCGGCAAGCACATCAATGCGCATGGCGGCAACATCTTCAACTACAAAGGTACCTATTATTGGTACGGAGAGAGTAGATCGGAGGATGGCAAACCTTATAGCTCACTCGGCGTAAGTTGCTTCACCTCCAAGAATCTCAAGGACTGGACTAACCACGGACTGGTGCTCCCTGTCTCAAATGAATCTGGAAGCGACATCGAGGGCGGTTGCATCATCGAGCGACCTAAGGTGCTCTACAATGAGAAGACCAAGAAGTTCGTGATGTGGTTCCACCTCGAACTGAAAGGACGAGGATATGGCGCAGCTCGTTATGGTGTGGCTGTCAGCGACACTCCTTTCGGACCTTTCAAGTTTGTGCGCTCTGGTAGAGTGAACCCTGGTATCTATCCGGTAGGATTCGCTAAGCCAGACACCACCGATCTTCGCCATCAACTCCTCTTCCCAGAGATGAAGCAATGGTGGACACCACAGTGGCGTACGCAGATAGAGCGAGGTATGTTCTGGATGCGTGACTTCGCTGGTGGACAGATGGCACGAGACATGACCATCTTCGTCGATGATGACGGAAAGGCATATCATATCTACTCTTCTGAGGATAACTTGACGCTCCAAATCGCCCAACTCACAGATGATTACATGACACACAATGGCAGTTATGTACGAGTGGCTGCCGGTGGACAGAACGAAGCTCCAACGATCTTCAAGACGAAAGACACTTACTGGATGATTACAAGCGGATGTACGGGTTGGGCTCCTAATGCGGCTCGCATGTTCAGGGCTAAGAATATCTATGGTCCTTGGGAGCAACTCTCTAATCCGTGCCGTGGTGAGAAAGCCGACAAGACCTTCGGTGCGCAGGGTACCTATATATATAAGGTGGAGACAGCTGCGCAAAAGAAGATGTTCCATGGTGCCGACTATGTGTTCATGGCAGACATCTGGAATCCAAAGCATTTGAGCGACAGCCGACATTTGTGGATACCTATCTCCTGGGAGAACGGTATGCCAATACTGAAAAAATAATAAAAATACCGGTCGCTCTGCTTGTTTCTGAAGAAAATCACCTATCTTTGTGGAGATTACCTGCAATGGGTACATCTCTACGCTTAAAAGCTTAAAAGAATAACAATAACTAAACAAACAATAGCAAATTACAACTTATCTATGAATAATATATATAAAACTATCGTGATGACCGTCCTTTTGGCGTTGGTTCCTTTCGTTGGGATGAGTGCCAAGAAGAAGGTACAACAGCAGAGCGACCGTGAATATTGGTGCTCCTTGGCTTACAAGATGGCTCAACCCGTGTTGGAAAACATGGCGAAGGGCGAGTTGCAAAAGAACATGCAGACGGAGTTCAGTCCGAGCTTCGACAACCGCAACAAGAAGGTGCTCTACATGGAGTGCTTCGGAAGATTGATGGCTGGCGTGGCTCCTTGGCTTACCTTGCCGGATGACAATACTGCCGAGGGCAAGCAGCGCAAGCAACTGCGTGAGTGGGCTTTGGCTTCCTACAAGAACGCTGTCGATCCTCAGAACCCAGACTATCTCTGTTGGGGTATCGGTGGACAGAACTTGGTGGATGCCGCTTACATCGCCGAGAGTTTCCTCCGTGCTTACGACACCTTGTGGATGCCATTGGATGAGGTGACCAAGAAACGCTACCTCACCGAGTTTGCCAAACTCCGCCATATCGACCCTCCATATACCAACTGGTTGCTTTTCTCTTCTACCATCGAGAGTTTCATGGCGAAGGCAGGTGGCGACTACGACCAATATCGTGTCAACTCGGCTTGTCGCAAGATGGAAGAGTGGTATGTGGGTGATGGCTGGTATTCCGATGGTCCTGTCTTTGCCTTCGACTACTACAGTAGTTATGTGTTCCATCCGATGTACTTGGAGACCTTGCAGGCGATGGTAGATGCCAAGGCTAACACTCGTCTCGACTACAAGAAGTATTACGACCGTGAGTTGAAGCGTTGCCAGAAGTATAGCCTCATCTTGGAGCGTTTCATCTCTCCTGAGGGTACCTTCCCTGCTTTCGGACGAAGCATCCCTTATCGTATGGCTACTATGCAACCACTTGCATTGATGGCTTGGTATCAGAAGTTGCCTAGCGACTTGAGCAACGGTCAGGTGCGTGCTGCCTTGACCAAGGTGCTCCATCGTATGTTCGACCAGGAGAACAACTTCAATGAGAAGGGCTATCTCTCCATCGGTTTCTGTGGAACAAGCCAGAAGAACGTGGCAGACTGGTACACCAACAATGGTTCTCTCTATATGACCACCCTTGCCTTCATGCCTCTTGGCTTGCCTGCCGACCATCCTTTCTGGACCGACGCAGCCCAGCCTTGGACACAGGTGAAGGCATGGAACAACCAAGCTTTCCCTAAGGATCACCAGTGGAAAGATGACATCACCACCAAGGATAAGTGGTGATATTTAAATGACAAATGATAAATTATAAATGATAAATGGGGCATATGCCTTATGACGATATGAAGAAAATATTAGTATTGTTTGCTGCTGCTTCGCTCGCTCTTCAAGCTAATGCTACAGCTCCTGTATATACTTCTATTGCTTTTGCACAGAAGACGATGAAGGCAGCCAAGCTAACCAAGGCTAAGAAGGAAGTGAAGGCTTCCAAGACTTGGAACCACGAGCAAATCGTGGAGATGATACAGAAGGTGAACAACTACTGGCAAAACAACAACAAGCCTGAGGTTCGCTCCTTCTGGGACAACGCTGCTTACCATACTGGCAATATGGAGGTGTGGAAGATGCTCAAAGACCAAAAGATGCTCGACTATACCATCCGATGGGCTGAGCACAACGACTGGTCGGGTGCTACCGAGGCAAACCCTGCCAAGTGGAAGTACAAACCATACGGCGAAGGCAAGGACCATGTGCTCTTCGGTGATTGGCAGATCTGTTTCCAGACCTACATCGACCTCTACAACATCGAGGCTGCCAAGGGGAATGCCGCTGCCTCTGAATATATGGTGAAGCGTGCCAAGGAGGTGATGCACTATGAGGCTTACTCCGAGCCTACCGACTATTGGTGGTGGAGTGATGCCCTCTATATGGTGATGCCTGTGATGACCAAGATGTACAAACTCACTGGCGACGTGAAGTATCTCGACAAGCTCTATGCCAACCTCCTCACCACCGACGAGATTATGCTCGACAAGGAGACCAATCTCTACTTCCGTGATGGCAAATATGTATATCCTAAGCATAAGAGTGCCAACGGCAAGAAGGACTTCTGGGCTCGTGGCGACGGATGGGTACTTGCTGGCTTGGCCAAGGTGCTGCAAGATATGCCTAAGGACTATCAGCACTATCAGTTCTTCGTGGACAAGTATCAGAAGTTGGCGAAGGCGGTAGCTGAGATCCAGCAGCCAGAGGGATATTGGACTCGTTCGATGATGGACCCTGACCATGCGCCAGGTCCTGAGACCAGTGGTACTGCCTTCTTCACATACGGTATGCTTTGGGGTGTCAATAATGGTTACCTCAACAAGAAGGAGTACAAGAAGAACATCGACAGAGCATGGACTTATCTCACAGAGACCGCCCTTCAGGCAGATGGCAAGGTGGGATATGTACAACCTATCGGTGAGCGTGCCATCCCTGGTCAGACGGTGGATGCCAACTCGCAAGCTAACTTTGGTGTGGGTGCTTTCTTGCTCGCTGCATGTGAATATGATAAGTATTTGACGACCAAATAAAGGTAAATCATTCTTGTTTAAAGCGCAGTTTTAGTTATAATATGCTGCAAAATGGTGTGTGCAACTAACATTTATTGTTAATTGCACACTTTTTTTGTATGCTCGGCATGAGCATTGCACGGTGCATAGATAAGGAAACTAGAAAAAGCTGTAGATGCTTTTTCGATGGAAAATAATAATAGGCGTACGTTCGTAATGGCACGGATGTACGCCTGTTTTTTTTACGCTCCTAGTCGTATCGGCTTACACTCCTAGTCTTATCGGCTTACACTCCTAGTCGCATCAGCTTGTACTCCTAGTCGCATCGGCTTACGTTCCTAGTCGTATCGCCCTATGCCCTGCACGGCGTAAGCTCACACTCTGCACGGTAAATTCCAACATTTCTTAGTCAAATCTTTGGCGATTTGGCATTTTCTTTGTAACTTCGCAGCGGATTATAAAATAGGTAACTATGGAAGAGATTAGAAAATACCCTGTGGGAATACAGACATTCTCTGAGGTTAGGGAGAGAAACTACGTATATATAGATAAGACAAAGTATATTGTCGAGTTCTTGAAGCAAGGCTCCAAATATGTTTTTCTGAGTCGTCCAAGACGATTCGGCAAGTCTCTCTTTGTCTCTACTCTCCACGCTTACTATGAGGGGAAGAAGGAACTTTTCGATGGCTTGGCTCTAGGTGATTATGAGAAGAATTGGATCAAGCATCCTGTTTTGCATTTCGATATGAGCACTGCCAAGCACATGGATGTCAAGGGCTTGTTGAGTGAGTTGGATTTCAAACTTACAGAGTATGAACGCATCTATGGGTGCGACGAAAAGGCAGAAAATCCTAATCAACGTTTGCTGAGTTTGGTAAAGCGTGCATATGAGCAGACTGGACAGAAGGTGGTTCTTCTGATAGATGAGTATGATGCCCCTTTGCTGGATGTGGTACACGAAAAGGAAAACTTGAAGCCTCTTCGCCAGACCATGCAGAACTTTTATAGTCCAATAAAATATCTTGATCCTTGGTTGGAGTTCACCTTTATCACTGGTATTACCAAGTTTTCTCAACTGAGTATCTTCAGCGAGATTAACAACTTGGACAACATCAGCATGTTCGACCAATACTCTGCTATCTGTGGTATCAGCAAGACGGAACTTCTGACTCAGATGAAGCCTGATGTGGAGATTCTAGCCAAGGCTTTGGGAAAAACATTCGATGAAACCGTTGAGGAGTTGAAGAACTTCTATGATGGTTACCATTTCAGTGAGAATTCAGAGGATGTGTTTAATCCATTCAGTTTGGTCAAGGCTTTGAGAAGTCAGAAGATAGCAGCCTATTGGTTCAGTTCTGGCACGCCAAGTTATCTCATCAAGACCCTCCAAAAGTATCATGTTGGAATCTTGGACATAGAGAAGAAGCGTGCATCAGTGGATGATTTCGATGTGTCTCCAGAGCAAATGACATCGGCTATTCCTCTTTTGTATCAGAGTGGATATCTGACTATCAAGAAATACAACCCGATGATGCAGAGCTTCCAATTGGATTATCCGAACAAGGAGGTGCGTCTCGGTATGGTGAAGTCTTTGGCACCTAACTACTTGTCGCCAATACAAGAGAATAATAATGGATTTGTCTTCGACTTCTTGGAACAACTGTATGATGGTACGATGGATGGAGCCTTGCAGAAGATGCAAGCTTATCTTGCTAGTATTTCAAATCGTTTGTCCAATAAGAATGAGAAAGATTTCCAGACCATATTTTATCTTATCTTCAATCTCTTGGGGGCTTATATCAAGGTGGAAGAAGATAGTGCCATCGGTAGGGCAGATGTTGTTCTTCACATGCCTGATACGGTTTATGTGATGGAGTTGAAATACGACAAAACGGCTGATGAGGCTTTGCAGCAGATAGATGACAAAGGTTATCTGATACCTTATTCGGCAGATGGAAAACGGTTGGTGAAGGTAGGTGTCAATTATGACAGCGACAAGCGAACCATTGGAGAGTGGAAAATAGTGGTAGGCTAATTTCTGTTTCATCCCTTGCTTTGCATCTGTTCGGCAAATTCCTTCGGGAAGATGCCGAATTCCTTCTTGAAGCACTTCGAGAAGTATTTCGGGGTGTTGAAGCCGACCCTTACAGCCAAGTCGTTGATGAGGATGTCGGGATCGCCCTCCAGGATGCGCTTCGCCTCCTTCATGCGGATGGAGGTGATGAACGCCACGATGGTCTGACCCGTAGTCGCCTTCACCTTATTATATAATGTAGAGCTACCCATCGCCATGTCGTTGGCAAACTCGTCACGGCCATATTCCGAATTGCTGATGTTCTTGATTACTAGTTCCGTGGCACGCATCACGAAGGCCTGGTCTGGGTTGCTGAGGTGCGACTTCTTCTGGTTGTCACCCTCCTGGCTACCTTCGCCCATGCCGCCTTTGACAGAGGCTGACTGGGCTGCCAAAGCCACCTCGCTCTCCACCTTCTCTATCACCTTCTTGCGGTTGTCAAGGATGGCGTTGATGCGAACCTCCAACTCCTCAAACTTGAATGGCTTGGTGATATATCCGTCTGCACCGATGCTGTAAGCCTCCGTTTTGTCCTCCTCCTTGTTCTTGGCAGTGAGAAGGATGACAGGCAACTGCCAGAAACTCTTGTCTTCCTTGATGCGCTTGGTCAGTTCGATACCATCCATCACCGGCATCATTACGTCGCTCACCACGAGGTCGAGATTCTCCTTCATGATGATGTTCATCGCCTGCTTGCCGTTCTTGGCGGTGAGCACATGGTAGTTCTTGCTGAGCACCTGGAGCATGAGCGCCAACAACTCCTCGTTGTCTTCCACCACGAGAATCTTGCTGGAGTTCTTGCGGATGAAGATGGAGGTGTGGATAGGGTTGAGCTTGTGCTCCGTATGTTCCTTCTCCTCCTTGGCTTGCTGGATGGCAAGGTCGTTGGTCTTTCTGCTGCTGCCCGAAGTGTCTATCTCCGTGTCACGGTAGTCGCCCTTGTGATAAGGCAGGTTGACCGTGAAGGTGGTTCCCTTGCCCTCCGTGCTCTCGCAGAGGATGTCGCCATGGTGCAGTTTCACTAGGTCGTGGGTCAACGACAGTCCGATGCCAGTGCCCGGCATGTTCTGCTGACGGTAGTCGCCATCGAAGAAGCGGGTGTAGAGATGCTTCAACTTCTTCTTCGACATGCCGATTCCATGGTCTTGGATAGAAATCGATGCCACCTCCTTGTTAAGCGACAGCGAGACGGCAATTTGCCCCCCCGTATTGTTGTACTTGATGGCGTTTGACAAGAGATTATAGAGAATCTTGTCCAACTTATCCGCATCAAACCATGCGCTGCAATCGCCCTTAGGATAGTTTTCTGTGATGGTAATCTTCTGATGCTCAGCCATCGGACGGATACCCTCGCAAGCATTCTTGACGAACAAGCCGATGTCGCCACGGCTCACGAGCAACTTCAACTGTCCTGCCTGCGACTTTCTCACTTCGAGTATCTCTCGTAGGAGTCGGGTAGTGCGGTTGATATTGCTGTCCATCACGTAGTAGTCCTCCTCATATTGCGGAGCCATGCTCTTGAGCTTGTAGATGGTAGCCGAGATGACCGTGAGAGGGGTGAGCAACTCGTGGGTGATATTGGTGAGTATCACGCCCATCTGCAGGCTGTTGCGGGTCTTCAAGCGATCTTTGTACCAGCGCAAGGCGGCAAACAGTCCCATGATGAGCATCAGGATATAGATCATGCCTGCCCATCGTGAGGCATACCAAGGCGGCAAAACCTTGATGGTGATGGCGTATGGCAACTCCTGCCACTGACCATAACTGTCGGTGGCTTTCACGTGCAAGCGATAGGTGCCCGAACTCAAGTTCTGGAAGGTGGCATGGTGCAGTTCGCCATTGCAATACTGCCAGTCGTCGTCATAACCATCTAGTCGATAAGCATATACGTTCTTCTTGGCATTGCCGTAGGTGAGGAGTGCAAACTCGATGTCAAACTTCTTCACGCTCGATGGAATCTCGATGCGCTGGGTGTAGGCAGGAGCCTCCTGTGAGATGTCTTCACGCAGGGTAGAGTCGAGTTTGGCGTATGGCTCATCGTCGATGAAGAGGTCTGTGATGACCAGCTTGGCATTCTGGTGATGTCTTTTCCCCATGTTGGGCGTAGGAACGAAGGAGAAGAAGCCCGTCTTGCTTCCGAAGAAGAGTTCCTTTCCCCATCGACAGCTCACGTTGGGCGAGAAGAGCAAGTCGCCCAATCCATCCTCTTGGGTGTAATAGGTGATGTTCTGAGGCTGATTTCCGTCTTTGTTCCATACGATATTGGCTAGCGACTTGCCGGTGGTCAACCATAGGCTTCCATAGCTGTCTTCTTCCATTGCCATCACACGGTCGTCCGAAAGATGGTAAGCCTTGTTCTTCGACTCAAATCGGTCTTCCACCTTATTATATATAAAGAGACCGCCGCTGTTGGAGGTAGCCCAGAGTCGTCCCTTGCTGTCCTCCATGCAACAGTTGGCATCGTTGACACCGATGTTTTTCTGTTTCAAGCTGTACTGCTTGTATCGGAGCGACTTGATGTTGCGAGGGTTGCCGGATATGCAGATGATGCCCTCATTGTCTGTAGCCACCCAGATGCGTCCTTGCCTATCTTGGCTGATATGTCGGATGTCGCAGCTCGTGAAATCGGTCTTGCCCTCTCGCATGGTGAGGGCGTAGCCTTTGTTGTCAGGCTCCACCACGCTCATGCCGTTGCGCGAACCGATCCACATCGTCTTGTCACGTGATTCGAAGAGGGTGTTGACGAAATTGTCATAGATGTAGGGAGCGGTGCGGGTATCCACTTCCCTGGCGTTGCCGTCTTTCGGCTTCACGATGATGCCATAGTTGTTGACGGCAAACCATAGCTCGCCGTTGCTTCTTTCCGTGATGCTGGATATGCTGGTGGTAAGGGTTCGGCTGTTGAGCGACCCGAAGCCCGGAATGTTCTTATTATATAAGGTGACACCCGTCTTCCTGTTGTAGAGGGCGATGCCGTATGGGTTTAAGCCCAACCAAACGTGCTCTCCATCGGAGGTGAACATCGAATAGACATAGTTGATTGGGAATCCCGCCTTGTTGGTATCGAGGTGGCTGATCACGAAAGGTGAAGGCGTGGTGTTGACTTGCACGATGCCATTGTTCTGTGTACAGAGCCAGATGTTGCCATGCCCGTCGCTGGCGATGTCGTTGTTGAAGTTGAGTGCGTTGTCGCCTATCATGGTGTGCATCTGCCACCCATTGTCCAATTGACTCTCATAGATATAGCAGACACCCTCTCTTGTACATGCCCAGAGGGTATGGGTGACGGGGTCTTCCGTAATCTTGTAGAAGATGTCGAAGTGGTTGGTCTTGTATGGATACTTGTATATTTTCGGGTTTCTGACATCGCCAGGATTGTCGAGGCGTATCACTCCATAGCCCCATGTACCTACCCATAGACGCTGCTTGCTATCGAAGAAGAGGGAGTAGGCGGAGTTCATGTTATTGAGCACGGGATAGCGCAGGAAGGTATGCGAGCCACGATGCAGGCGCAACAAGCCAGACGACCAAGTACCGATGAGCAGGTCGCCATTTTTGTCTTCCACGATGGCTTTTACGCTGTAGCCTCCCATCTTCGTTTTCTTGCCATTGGAATCTACAAGCCATGTGTTCTTATTATTAAATGTATAGAAGGTCTCATCCTTAGGGTTGAAATAAGACAAACCACCATCGGTACCAATCCATACCGTGCCATCCTTGGAGGTGAAAAGGGTATATATGATACGCTGACTTTCGGATGGAAGAAGGAATGTGTTGAAAGACCCAGTGCGTTTGTTCATCCTGACGAGACCATTGCGAGTACCCAACCAGAGATTGTTGTCGTGGTCTTCGGTGATGGAGCGTACGGTGTTGTTGGGCAGAATGCCAGGAGAATAGATGTCCGACTTGTAGGTCTTCACGGTATATCCATCATACGATTTGACACCTGAGTTGGTACCCACCCACAACATGCCTTCCTTGTCGAAAAACATACAATTATTTTCCTCGTTCGCAGAGAGCGTGAACGACATCAAATTGCGGAAAGGGAATACTTGTGCCTGTGAAGGCAAGCCAAAAAGTATGAATAATAATAAAATATATACCTGTCTCATTTGTGTTGTTATGCTTGTTTACTCGTTTACTCGGCTACAAAGTTACATACTTTTTCCCATATAAATCACGTTTCTTGGCTATTTTTAGCATTTTGTTCCATTATTCTAGCGATTTGTTCCCCTATAATTGCTTAAAAAACGCCAATTTTGCACGTACATAACACAAAAACCGATAAAAGGGCTTTGTAAATTGAACTTAAAAAGAATATAAATCTAAAATAAAACTAGCTAACAATATTTAAAATGAGTAATCGCTTTATCAAACAATCGCAGTGTGCGATAGTCGGTATTTTTGCTACAGCCGCTTTGATGGGGTTGGGAGTAGTCGCATCGTCTTCTGCCCTGCACGGCATCACCTTCTGCCCTGCACGACATCCGTTGCTGAGGGTTAATTAAAATGCCTACTTATTTTTCATCCTCTTCATCGTCCCATGTATTACATGCGTTGAAGTCTTTGCCGAGGACAATGTATTCATTACCTTCGCTATCGCTTCCTGCACCACTACCAGCAGATACTTTACCTTGTTCTTCTGTGCTTCCCATGATAGGCGTGAGAGCTGTAACGAAAAGGGTTGTTATCTGTGGCTGTTGATATATTTTTTTCATCTTGATAGTTATTATTGTATGGATTGATTATTGCTTGACCACGATTTTCTTGCCTTGGCAAATGTAGATGCCTGGTGCTGTAGGCTGACTTACCTGTACGCCTTGCAGCGTGAAGTAGGTGCGTGGGCGAGTGGGGCTTACGGAGCTATCTGTAGGCAGCGTGGTGATGCCTGTGGTGCTGCTGTCTCCCCAAATAGCTGCGGCGTAGCACTACTTAGCGTTTTGTGGGTTGTAGTCAGGGAATTGAGCTGACGAACCAACAATCTTCTCGTCGTTGGTAGTTACCTGCTTGCCTCCGCATAGCTCTGCAGGCAAGCGAAGATAAGCAGTGTTGGGACTTGTCTTACCTGTGATGACGCGCTTGAAGCAAAGGGTGTATCGCTCGTCGCCCTTCTTCTTGTAGGCAGTGAACATATAGTTGCGATAGGCGATGGTTTTTGTGGCTTTGTCAGCGTATTCAGTAGTCTCGATAGTCATAGAGGCGATGGATGGCATGAGGTAGTTCTTACCGATTTCTGCTCCAGCATCGTGCATCTCCTCAAAGTTGATAGAGGGGAATTTTTCGTAGATATACTTCTGGTCGGTTTCATCGGCTTCGCCTACGAACTCAAGGTCATCAGCTTTCTTCTTCATCCCTTCGGCATCGGCAGACTTGTAAGCTAAGATGACACCTGTATTTGCAGGGATGTAATCTATCTCCTTGAGGTGGGCTTGTCCGTTGTTGTAGCTATCTACGATGAATACATGCATCTTGTCAGGACGCTTGTAGGCAACAGAAGAACTGAATGTGCGAATACAGTTGAGTTCTTCATAGACATCGGTATTGTCGGGTAAAGGATTTGGGGGTGTGATTCTTTCGCCCAAGGTGTACCAAGCCTTTAGGATCTTGCCAGACTTATCTGTAGTTTGCCAGAAACGAATGGTGTAAATGCCTGTGGGCAGCACAAAGCCGATGTTCAGTCCTTCGTCACGCTCATTGCCCAAGCCGCCGTAGATAGGGCTTCCGTTGGGGTTGTAAGGCATGATGGGGTTGTTCATGTCCGTGGCATTGTAAGGGTCGAGTCGCACCTCATTCCAATAGGGCGTATTGACAGCTTGCATAGCTTTGTTCTCATCGTTTTCTACCTTCTGTGCGTCGGTGTAATGTTCTGGACGCCAAGAGTCCTCGATATAGTTGCGCACATAGGTCTGATTGGTAAGGAATCGGAATCCATAAGCAGCGTTGGCGCCGCCACGTCCGCCAGCTACGTCGTGATGATAGAATTGTCCTGTGTATTCCCAGCATTTGGTGGTTTGCTTTTCGGCAGTTTCTGCGTTAGTGGTGATGTCGAGAGCAGTATTTCTCGCCATTCTGACATAGTGATACTGTCGCTCTCCGTTCTCCCATTGTCCTTGTCGCCACTCACCGCTGTTGCGGTCGATCATGCCTACTGAGGAGCCTATGAGGTCGATAGACTCTTCGGGCACGATGGTATAGGTGGAACGAGTGGCATTGAAGTAAACGGTAAACTGCGAATAGTTGTTATCGTCGACATTGGCATTGAAAGCCTGGCTGCGGTTGATCACAACGGGCACTTCGATGCCTTCGTCGTTGGTTTTTACTTTGACGGGTGTAATCTCTACACAGCCATTCAGAGCGATAGCGTCTTTGCCCGCTTGCACCTGTGGGCGGATGATATAGTTCCACTTATCGGTAGTGTATTTGTTGCTATCATCAGTGTCTCCCCACTTCTTCGAATTATCTTCTAATAAGGTGTTGGGGCAGATATTAAAGAACATGGTGTTCATGCTGCTGGCTGGTTTGTTGAGCTTGCGACTATACACGATGTCGTTGGGCTCGCCCACCACGGCATCAAATTCGGTGCATCGCTCCATGGGGAAACGTTTTTCAGCATTGTCGGGCGACCAGGTTGCATCGATATTAAGGCCTTGGTTGTCAGTATTGGGATCGTTGACTTTCAGGAAGTTGCCAATAAGGGTGTAGCCCTTTGCATCATTCGCAATGGCTTGATTGGTGTAGACGGCGACGCTGCGTGTACCGTATGTAGTGTGTTCGTCATAACCTGTTGGCTTGTTGGGGTCGTGCTCCTGAGTTACGTCCTGATTGCTGCCATACTTAACGTCTGTAACCAACGAATTGTTGAGGCAGATGGTGTAGGAAACGCCATCACCTTTGGTAAGACTGAAGTAATAATCGTTCTGCGTATTGAGGCAGTTGTTGTACTCTACATAAGTTTTATAGCCTTTAGTTTTGTCGGTAAAGGTTTGTCGTGTGAAATCAAAACCATCAGCAGAGTGAGGGCGGAATTGGTCGATGATGGTAGTGCCGTCTGCATACTGTTGTCCGTCATCGGAGCCAGCGATATAGAAATCTACCTTGTCGCCAGCATTTCCAGGCAAGTCTTTGTCTTTGATGCCAATGGTGAAGAGACTGGTGTTGATGGAGTGAATGTTTGGTTCTTGGTTGCGCACGTTAGTCATAAAGAACTTCTTGGTAGCGCCACCAGCTTTCATGCGCACCTCGTAGTTGATGGTTTTGCCTTCAGCCTCCGAGCGTGTGATGTCGTGGAAGAGCATGACAGAATGCTCTTTCGACCAGTCGGTTTTGAAGCTACCAGATGTGACGAGATAGGTGTCTTCCGTAACTCCTGCGATATCCACCGTTTGGGCGATAATCTTATTGCTTGTCTTGTCGTGTTTGCGGAGGATGATGTTGACGGAACTATAACCAGTAAATGTCTTATAATTCCATGTTTTTCCTCCGATGTTGACGGTGGGGTAGTCTTCGGTGCTTGGAGTATCCCAGGCTGTGGTGAGTACCTTGCTTTTTCCTGTCTTATCAGTCACCCAGGCATATAAGCTAATCTTATCGCCAGCGTTGTCGTGGAAGTAAATTTTGATTTCTTTAGCTGTTTCATCTGCCAATAGATGTATAGGCATCCATAGCAGCATACATAAAGCAAGCCATGCTCTTCTGTGAATTAGTGAGTAAAACATTTTCATCTTTTTACATATTTTGAAATAATCATGTTTTGTTTGCAAAAGTAGTAGAAAAATCAGATTCTTTGTTCTGATATTCAGCATTTTTCTACTTCTTTTTTGTGCAAACGTTTGTGTATGTAGCAATCTGGTAAGCAGAAGCGGTGTGAAAAGGTATAAAAAAAGTGTTTTTTTTGTTGTTGATAGCACACTTTATTCATTTTGTTTTGTTATCTTTGCACCGTCGAAATGGTTCGATAGCAAAAACCAACAATATTAATAACCTAAAGAAGAATTTATGAAGAGACTGATTTCAGCTGTGATTCTTTCAGCCGCCGTGGTATTACCAACGATGGCACAGAAGAACAGCAAGACACTGAGCAATGGTTATCCATTCGCCCAAGTTCCTTTTACCAGTGTGAAGATTTCGCAGAACACCTTTTGGGGCGCTCGTTTGCAAGCCGCACAGAAAGTGACGATTCCTTTGGCTTTCAGCAAATGTGAGAGCGAGCACCGTTACAAGAATTTCCAGATGGCTGCCTATACCTTGCAGCATCCTGGTCATGAGGGACTGAATACCCCAGCCTGGGACGTGAGCAAGTTTATGGGATTCTCTTTCGATGATACCGATGTCTATAAGACCATCGAAGGTGCTAGCTATATCCTCCAAACCTATCCCGACAAAAAGTTGAAGGCTTATATCGACAGTGTGCTCAACGTGGTCGGAGCGGCACAGGAGCCTGATGGCTATCTCTATACAGCTCGTACCATCAACCCAAAGCATCCTCATGGATGGAGTGGTGGCAAGCGATGGGAGAAGGAAGAGGTGTTGAGCCATGAACTCTACAACCTCGGCCACATGGTGGATGCGGCTTGCGCTCATTATCAGGCTACGGGTAGCACAAAGTTCCTCAACATCGCCAAGCGCTATGCTGATTGCGTGGTCAAGGAGGTGGGTCCTAAGCAGGGACAGGCTACTGTCGTGCCAGGACACCAAATTGCAGAGATGGCGTTGGCTCGTCTCTACACCTTGACGGGCGAGAAAAAGTATCTCGATGAGGCTAAGTATCTGCTCGACTATCGTGGCAAGACACATATCAAGGACATCTATTCTCAGAGCGACAAACCTATCTTGGAGCAGAGCGAGGCTTGGGGACATGCCGTTCGTGCTGGATATATGTATGCCGGTATTGCTGATGTGGCTGCCCTCACACAAGACTCTGATTATATCAAGACCATCGATCGTATCTGGAACAATATCGTTTCCAAGAAGTATTATCTCACGGGTGGTGTGGGTGCCCGTCATGCCGGTGAGGCTTTCGGTGCCAACTATGAGTTGCCTAACATGACCGCTTACAACGAGACTTGTGCTGCCATCTCTATGGTTTATCTCTTCGAGCGCATGTTCCTCTTGCATGGTGAGAGTAAGTATATAGACTGCTTGGAGCGCACCTTGTATAATGGTGTCATCTCTGGTATGAGTATGGATGGTGGACGTTTCTTCTATCCAAACCCTCTGTCTAGCGATGGTAAATACAAGTTTAATTCCGATGGCAATACCACACGTCAACCATGGTTCGGTTGTGCCTGCTGTCCTAGCAACCTGTGCCGTTTCATCCCTTCCGTTCCGGGTTATCTCTTTGGTGTGAAGGACAATAATATCTATGTGAACCTCTTCGCTGGCAATACTTCTACCATCAAGGTGGGTGGCAAGAATGTGGTCTTGGAGGAGACAACCGAGTATCCTTGGGATGGAGACATCAAGATTACTGTGAAGAAGAGTGCTGCGAAGAATGCCAACCTCTTGGTACGTATTCCTGGATGGGTTCGCAACCAGGTAGTGCCAAGTGACCTCTATGCTTATCGTGATGCTGAGAAACCAGCTTATAGCGTAACCGTGAATGGCAAGGCTGTGGAAGCTGACTTGGTTGCCAACAAGGGTTATCTCCCAGTGAAGAACATCAAGAAGGGGGATGTCGTTCGCATCCATTTCGAGATGCCAGTTCGTACCGTTGTAGCCAATGGCAAGGTGGCTGATGATCGTGGCAAGGTAGCAGTGGAGCGTGGTCCTTTGGTTTATTGTGCTGAGGCTGCTGACAATGCTGGTGAGCCTGTGCTCCGTGCAGTGATGGGCAGCAAGAAGCCTGCTTTCACGCTCGTTGACAACTACACTATTCAGAATACCGAGACCAAGGGTGCTCCTGCTTTCGCTGTGAAGGCTATCCAGACACCTGCGCAGGTATTGGATCAGGCTGCTGATGGCAAGGTTTCTGTAAAGAATATGAATCTCACTTTGATTCCTTACTATGCTTGGAACCATCGTGGAGCCAACCAGATGAACGTTTGGTTCTATCAGGACTTGGCGGTTTTGGACAAATAATGTCCGTACATAGAAAATAAAAGCCCGAATACTCTGAGGAGAAACTCCTTTCGAGTATTCGGGCTTTTTCTGTTTGCCAATATATCTTTTTCTGGATGATAATGTGCTATATAGCTTTGTATCGTCTTATAATATGATGTCACATTTAGTATCTTACCATCTTGCGAGTGGCATTGCCTTGCTTGATGATGAAGATGCCTTTCTTGTTTTTGTTCAATGTAGTCTTCATTCCATCCACGGTGTAGGTCTCGTATGGTTTGCTGAAATCAATCACTCCATGATTGTCAGTCTTCCAAGTAGGAGTGTCGATACCCGTAGGGACCTTGGTGCCTTCGATGGTGAGGTTCTTGATTTCCCATGTGCTGCAGATAGATGCGTCGCTGGTGTAGTGGAAAGCGAGAATCAAGCGTTCACCACAGAATTGGGTAAGGTCAAGTGTATATTCACTAAATATCCAACTATCCTCGGCTGGCACTTTAAAGTCTGCCAACTTGGTGACTATCTCGTCGTCTGTTTCATCATCGATGGTTATCGCCTCTATGCTGAGGTATTCAAGTCCTTTGGTCTTGGCAAAGTTGACGGCTTGGTTGATGGTGAGTTTAGCACTTTGATAATTTGTCAAGTCTGTCTCAGGGAGAATGAGCTTGGCATCAGCTACATCGTTTTGCCCCTTGTATGCAGTTGCCTTCCAACCATATTGGTTTGTCTGTATCCAAATGTTGCTATGTGAACTTTCGTTCTTGATGATTCTCTCCGTACAACCTCCTTGGGATTTGGTGAAATCGGCAGTGAAGATGGTTCCACTACTAGGCTCATCTGGCGTTGGGTCTGGAGTAACTGTTCCACCGCCACCATCTTTGTAAGCACTCGACTTGACGGTCGTCTCAGGATTGAAGGCGATGTCGGTACTGTCTCCCCAAACATATTCCATCAAGTTAGGGAAGTCAACGTATGGGTTGCGGTTGCCCTGTATCTTATAGACATCCTCATTGCGCTGGATTTCCAAGGCATCGGGGCGGTCAGCTTTCGCCCACTTTATATATAAGGTGTAAGCCCATGGTTTGAGGGTAGGATAGGTATCTTTCTGTAGGATTTGGAGCCCAGTTTTCTCCCAATTAAGGTTTTGGTAAGTGGTAGCCATATACATATAACCACGGGCGAAGTCTCCTTTCCAAGGGTCGGCAGGCTCCCAATATGTGTTGCCATCAGAACCATTTCCTACCTTGGTCCATCCATTGCCTTTGTCACCACTAACCACAGTTCCCATCGGGTAGTTGCTCTTGGTGGAGTTGATTTTGCTCTCGCAAGGCATCAAGTTATAAAGGTCTTTGTAGGCTTGGTTGTTGTCACCTCCCCACCAACTCTTAGGGAAGGAGTGCTCGATGTTCATACCCGAACCCACTGCGCCTTGTGAGGTGGATTTCACCCAACTACTTTCTGCGGAGTATCGGTCGATGAAGTAGCCACGACTGTCTCGGTCGGTTTGCCAAAATCCCCACCAAGTATGTCCACTTCCGCTTCCGTAGGAGAGCACCTTGGCGTTCTTGATGACATTATAGACTGCGGTTTTCAGCTCCGCTCCCTTCTTGCCTTTGAGTGAATTGTAATACCCCTCTGGTATTTGTGCCATACTAGGTATCGTTGGCAATACAGCGGCTATTACCGCCAATGCCATGTGAAGTAATTTTTTTCCCATATCGTTACTGTTTTAGTTGTTTACTATGATATTTATCAGATTCATTCTTTCTAATGACTCATTTCTTTTTCTTGAGAATCATCAATGCCGAAGCCAATAGGATGATGCCGCATATCCACGACACGATGGCACTGCCGATGATGCCGAGCGACTGTGTGAATCCTGCCACCAAGAAGGTGAGGAAGGATACCAATGCCACTGTCAGGGCGTATGGCAACTGGGAGGAGACGTGGTGTACGTGCTTGCACTCTGCACCGGCACTCGCCATGATGGTGGTGTCGGAGATAGGGGAGATATGGTCGCCACATACCGCTCCTGCCATACAAGCAGAGATGGAGATGATGCGAAGTGGATCATCCGTTGGAAATACGGCGATGCAGATAGGGATGAGAATGCCGAATGTACCCCATGAAGTGCCTGTGGCAAAAGCAAGGAAGGCTGCCACGACAAAGATGATGGCAGGCAGTAGTTGTTGTAAACCTGCCGCACTGCTAGCCACCAAGCCCGATACGTATTCCGCGGCACCCAGTGAGTCGGTCATACTCTTCAGCGTCCATGCCAAGGTGAGGATGAGGATGGCTGGCACCATCGCCTCGAAGCCCTTGATGAGGCTGCTCATGGCATCATGGAAAGGCAAGGTCTTGCGTGCCACAAAGAGGATGATGGTGAGAATGAAGGCGGCTAGCGAACCGATGACCAAGCCGATGGAGGCATTGCTCTCGGCGAAGGCATCGATGAAATCCAGATAGTTCTTGCTCGATGCGTCAAAGTAACCGCCGGAATACACCATACCAGCCATACAGAAGATGATGAGCAACAAGATAGGGATGACAAGGTCTGCCACCTTTCCCTTGCTCTGTGTGGCATCGCCTTTCTGGGCATCTACACCATGCTCTACGATATGCAACTTGGTATCGCTCACCTCATCGAGCTTACCTCCGTTGGTACGCTCATACCAGTCACGAAGCCGTTCGTCATACTTACTCATCGCCTTGAAGTCGAAGTCGAGGAAAACGATGCCAAACATGAAGAGGATGGTGAAGAAGGCATAGAAGTTGAATGGTATAGCCTTGCAGAACAGGGCCAATCCGTTCTCGCCTCCCGACACGAATCCCGATACTGCCGCTGCCCAACTGGAGATAGGGGAGATGATGCAGACGGGGGCTGCCGTGGAGTCGATGAGATAAGCCAACTTCTCCTTGGTCACGCCATTGCGAACGGCGATAGGGCGCATCACCGAACCCACGGTGAGGCAGTTGAAGTAATCATCGATGAATATCAAGATGCCCAACAGGATGGTGGCTATCTGCACACCCATCTTCGACTTGACGTGTTGGGAAGCCCATCGACCGAAGGCTGCCGAACCGCCAGCCTTGTTCATCAGTGACACGATGGAACCGAGGAGGACGAGAAACACAAGTATGCCTACGTTCCAAGGGTCGGAGAGGCAATGAATCATGCCGTAAGCCTTGGCATCATCGCCACTGCCCACGGTATGATTGGTGAGGTGTATCAGAAATCCATCCAGTCCTGTACCCATCGAGATGCAATATTGTGCGGCACCTAGCAAGATGCCGATGAAGAGGGAGGAATAGACCTCCTTGGTCTTGAGTGCCAGTGCGATGGCTACGAGGGGAGGCAAAAGCGACCACGCTGTGCCTATCATATTGTAATCCATATCTTCTAGTCTTTATTAGGCTGCAAAGATAATGCTTTTTGCTGAAACAAGGAGGAAAAAAAGAAGAAAAGAATATACTTGATGCAAGAAAGCGCATTTATAGCATGCAAGGATGCGCTTTCTTGTATGCTATAAATGCGCTTTGTTAGGGGATAAGAATGCAACTGTAACATTGCTAAAGTTGCTTAAATATGAGGGCGAAAGTTTGGAGATAGAGGGATAAAAGCCTATATTTGCCCCCGAAAGTTTGCATTGGATGTGCAAATGTTTTTAGAAGACTGAATGTTGAACCTAAATTGGAGTAGTTATGAATGTAAGTACAGGTATCAAGCAAGCGGCAATCTTAGCCATCGGCATCATTGCGCTTGGATTTTGTATCAAGTCGGGTCTGGAGGGCTTGGCAGGTAAGGATCGCAAGGTCGTGGTGAAAGGCTTGGCGGAGAAGGAGGTGGAAGCTGACAAGGTGACGTGGCCTATCCTCTCGAAGGAGATAGGCAACGACTTGCCTGAGCTGTATCAGAAAATCAATACCACCACGAGCACCATTCGCAAGTTCTTGTTGGCAAATGGTGTCAAGGCAAGTGAGATCAATGTGAATGCCCCTGTGGTCATCGACCTCAATGCCGAGCGATATGGCGACAATCGTCAGCCTTATCGTTACAACATCACTTCGATTATCACCGTGACTTCCAACAACGTGAAGCTCGTGCGCAACATCATCGCCCGTCAGGGAGATTTGCTCCAGAAGGGTGTCGCCATTGTGGATGGTGGTTACGACAATCCTGTGAAGTACGAGTATGTGGCATTCCGCAAGATGAAACCGAAGATGATGGAGGAGGCGATAGCCAATGCCGAGCAGACTGCCGAACAGTTTGCCAAGAACAGCAAGAGTAAGCTCGACAAGATTATGAATGCCGACCAAGGTCAGTTCTCGATAGAGGACCGGGATTCCAATACCCCTTATATCAAGAAGGTGAGGGTAGTGACCACGGTCACTTATTCGCTGAAAGATTGAAGTATAAGTTTAAAATCTACTTTGAATAGAAAGTATAAGCTAAAAAAGCGGAGCGTGATTTCACAACCACACTCCGCGCAAACTTAAACAACCAATAAAAGAAATAGATTGATCGTTTTTGTTATATCTGATGAAGAGTAGCTCATTTCACGAATGAGCAGTTTTATGTTTATCTGATCAGTAATCAGATGATACTGTCTCTTTTCTATACTTATCGGATGAACAAGAGTTCACGGTACTTTGGCAAGGTCCAAAGTTCATCGGCTACAGTCAACTCCAACTTATCAATCTGATAACGGATTTCCTCCATCTTTGGAGCTACTGTGTCATGATAAGCAATAGCCTTGTCGTGCTCGTTCTCAATCTTGTTGGCTACCTTGCGGGCATTGACCAACTCCTCTACACCCGTCTCAATCAACTGGGTGCGCTCGGCAATCTTCTTGATAATCTTGATGTTACGAGCAGTGAGGGCCTTGCCTTCCTCGTTGCCGAAAATGTCAATCATGTTCTCTACGTTCTTAGCCAACTGACTCTGATAGTGAGTAGCCACAGGGATGATGTGGTTCATGCTCAGGTCGCCCATCACACGAGCCTCTATCTGAATCTTCTTGGTGTAGGTCTCCCATTTTACCTCGTTGCGAGCTTCCAACTCGTTCTTCTTCATCACGCCCATATCCTCAAACATCTTGATAGATGCAGGATCCAAGTAACGCTCGAAGATTTTAGGACAACTCTTCTCGCAATCCAATCCACGCTTAGCGGCTTCCTCTACCCACTCATCGCTGTAACCATTGCCGTCGAAACGGATAGGCTTGCAAGCCTTGATGTCCTGACGAACGATATCGATGATGGCAGATGTCTTGTCCTCGCCCTTGGCAATCAACTCATCCACACGCTTCTTGAAGTCGGTCAAAGCCTCGGCTACGGCTGTGTTCAATACGATCATTGCTGATGCACAGTTAGCCTCTGAACCTACGGCACGGAACTCGAAACGGTTGCCGGTGAAGGCGAATGGTGATGTACGGTTACGGTCGGTGTTATCAATCATCAACTCAGGAATCTCTGGGATGTCGAGCTTCATGCCCTGCTTGCCAGCTACGGTGAAGAGCTCATCCTTGTCGGCTTTCTCGATGTGGTTGAGGAGGTCGGTGAGCTGCTTGCCAAGGAATGAAGAGATGATGGCTGGAGGTGCCTCGTTGGCGCCAAGACGATGCGCATTGGTAGCACTCATGATGGAAGCCTTGAGCAATCCATTGTGCTTATATACACCCATCAAGGTCTCGGTGATGAAGACTACGAAACGGAGGTTGTCCTCTGGTGTCTTGCCTGGACCATGGAGTAGGATGCCTGTATCGGTAGAAAGACTCCAGTTGTTGTGCTTACCAGAACCATTGATGCCTGCGAATGGTTTCTCGTGCAAAAGAACACGGAATCCATGATGGCGTGCCACTTTCTTCATCAAACTCATCAAGAGCATGTTGTGGTCAACGGCAAGGTTGGTCTCCTCGAAGATAGGCGCCAACTCAAACTGGTTAGGTGCTACCTCGTTGTGGCGAGTCTTGCAAGGAATGCCAAGCTCAAGAGCTTGAACCTCCAAGTCTTTCATGAAAGTCTGAACACGCTCTGGGATGGCTCCGAAGTAGTGGTCGTCCATCTGCTGGTTCTTGGCAGAGTCGTGACCCATCAAGGTGCGACCAGTCAACATCAAGTCAGGGCGTGCGGCGTATAATGATTCATCTACCAAGAAGTACTCCTGCTCCCAACCGAGGTTGGAAATAACTTTCTTGACATCAGGGTTGAAGTAGTGGCAAACCTCTGTAGCTGCTACGTTTACAGCGTGCAATGAACGGAGCAATGGAGCCTTGTAGTCGAGAGCCTCACCTGTATAAGAGATGAAGACGGTAGGGATACAGAGTGTATCGTCGATGATGAATACAGGAGATGTTGGATCCCATGCAGAATAACCGCGGGCCTCGAAGGTAGAGCGGATACCGCCAGATGGGAAAGATGATGCATCAGGCTCCTGCTGAACGAGCAACTTACCTGAAAATTCCTCGATCATACCACCCTTGCCGTCATGCTCGATGAAGGCATCGTGCTTCTCGGCAGTACCCTCAGTCAATGGCTGGAACCAGTGAGTGTAGTGTGTTACCCCGTTCTCGTCAGCCCACTGCTTGATGCCTTTGGCTACGGCGTCGGCAATGTTTCGGTCGAGACGTGCACCATTGTCGATGACGTCAACGAGTTTCTCGTAAACGTCGGCAGGAAGATACTTGTACATCTTCTGGCGGTTGAAAACTTTCTTACCAAAGAATTCGCTTGGTCGCTCGCTTGGAGCGGCTACTTCAACAGGCTTTCTCTTGGAAGCCTCTGCAACAGCTTGAAATCTTAAGTTGCTCATACCTTTATAATGTTTAATTATTAATGTTCGATGTTTGATTATTTCCCCAGCCACTTGGCGATTCTTCCCATGGCTTCGATGCAATCCTCACGTTCGCCGAAAGCGGTGAGACGGATGTAACCTTCGCCCGATGGACCGAAACCGACGCCTGGGGTGCAGACTACGCTAGCTCCATAGAGCATCTCTTCGAAGAACTTCCAACTAGGCGTGTCGTTTGGTGTCTTGACCCAAAGATATGGGGCATTCTCGCCGCCATATACTCGCAAGCCCAACTTCTGAAGTTGCTCTCTCATAATGTGGGCATTCTCCATATAGTAGTTGATAGTAGCCTTCACCTGTTCCTTGCCCTCAGGAGTGTAGATAGCCTCGGCTGCTCTCTGGGATATGTAGCTGGTGCCATTGAACTTGGTGCATTGGCGACGATCCCAAATAGGGTTGAGTGCTACCTCTTCTCCCGACAAGGTCTTCGCCTTCAAGTCCTTAGGAACGATGGTGTAGCCACAGCGAACGCCAGTGAAGCCAGCGGTCTTCGAGTAGCTATGGAACTCTATCGCTACCTTTCTCGCTCCACGAATCTCGTAGATAGAGTGAGGAATCTCTGGGTCTTGGATGTATGCCTCGTAGGCGGCATCGTAGAGGATGATGCTCTCGTTCTTGACAGCGTAGTTCACCCACTTGCGAAGCTCTTCCTTGGTGATGACCGTACCCGTTGGGTTGTTTGGGTAGCAGAGGTAAATCATATCTACACGATGGTCTGGAATCTGAGGAGTGAAGTTGTTTCCCTCGTCGCATGGCATATAGGTGACATTGCTCCATTTGCCATTCTCGAAGACTCCCGCTCTGCCTATCATCACGTTGGAGTCGATATATACAGGATAAATCGGGTCGGTGACGCCGATGTTGTTATCCCATCTCAAAATCTCCTGGATATTTCCTGTGTCGCTCTTGGCACCATCGTTGACGAACACCTCGTTAGCGTCGAGGTGGATGCCACGTGGCAAGAAGTCGTTCTTGATGATCGCCTCACGGAGGAAGTCGTAGCCTCGCTCAGGACCATAGCCTCTAAAAGAAGCTTGGACGGACATCTCATCCACCGCCTTGTGCATCGCCTTGATGACGGCAGGGCAGAGGGGCTGTGTTACGTCGCCGATGCCCAAGCTGATCACACGTTGCTTTGGATGGGCAATCTTGTAGGCGTTTACCTTCTTCGCGATGTCGGCAAACAAGTAGTTGCTAGCCAACTTCAGGAAATGTTCATTTACTAATGCCATATTGTTGTTCTCCTTTTATTGCGGTCTCTTCTGTTATCCTTCCAAGACCTATTTATTATTTAAGTTTGCCAATGTTTAAGTGAAGAGTAAAGTATTCTCTTGTCTTGCCTATGGGAGTTCGATTTCTCCATCAAAAACAAATGCCGCTGGACCTGTCATATAGACGTGGTTGTCGGCTTCCCGATATTCGATGTGGAGCGTGCCGCCGTCCATGACGATGTCGCTTTCACGACTGGCTCGGTGGGTGATAGCGGCGGCTGTGGCTGTTGCACATGCCCCAGTTCCACATGCCATGGTGATGCCGCTTCCTCTCTCCCAAACTCTCGTTCGAATTATGTCAGTTTCAGTCATTTGTGCGAACTCGATGTTGCAACGCTGTGGAAATGTACTGTCTCTCTCAAGTATCTTACCATAGTGGGCGATGTCGATGGTGTCGATGTCATCCACGAAGGTTACAAAGTGGGGATTTCCCATACAGACATAGGTTCCTTCAAATTTCCTGCCGTCTGCCTCCAGCGTTACTTGTTTAATGCCATCCTCGGTGGTTCGGGTTGATTCCTCACTTGGAACAAATTGCTCTTTGTTCTCTAGCTTTGGCTGAAGCATGTCAACCGTCACGGAATCTACCACCTTGCCGTTGTCCTGAATGTGCAATCTCAGTATCTTGATACCTGAAAGTGTCTCTAGGCGGATGGTATCTTTGCGTGTCAAACCTTTCTCGTAAAGATATTTGCCGATACATCGGCTAGCGTTGCCACACATCATAGCTTCCGAACCGTCTGCGTTGAAGATGCGCATGGAGTAGTCGGCTCTTCTGCCATCCTGTGGTTTTCCGATGAGAACCAGTCCGTCGCTTCCAATTCCTGTGTGATAAGCACTCCAGGCAATGGCTGCTTTCTCAGGGTCGGGGATGTTGTACAATGTGGTATCTATATAGATGTAGTCATTGCCAGCCCCTTGCATCTTGGTGAAATGAACTTTTGTTCTCATATCTCTATTGTTGTTAAGTTTGACTTGCTCTCATCAGAGAGTGTTCTTTTTAGTTATGTTTCTCGAAAACTGACGTTTTGCCATGTAATCTTTGAAAACGATAACTGTTTGTTTGATTTCGATTGCAAAAATACAACAATTTGTCGGAATATGCAAGCGATAATCTGCGAAAATAATCTATATTTTTTCGTTCTGTTTCAGATTGTAAGTACTATAGCCTCATTTGCTTGTAAATTGTAAGTAATGTGTCTTCTGATGTGATAAAATGATATTCTATATTTTGAGTTTTGTGTCGTTGTGTAGTTTTGTGCGTTGTTTTGCTTTCATTTTGCTTTTGTATATTGATGAAACCCAAACAAAGTGTTATCATCTTTGTCCCCCTCTGTTATATATAATAAGGTATAAGGGAGGAGGAAGCTCCAATGCTAGTTGTCTGTGCAAACGCTTGCACAATAAAAATGCACGAAAATGTATCTTTTTTATTGTGGGGTTGCGAGATTCGTATTACTTTTGCAGTCGAAAAGAACAACAAGGATAAAGCGTAGAAAGTAAATAAAGATGATTCGTATTCATAGATTATACATTTAGGTTCATAGATTAAAGGTTTCATAGGTTATTTAGGTTTTAGATTGAATTTGAATTTCATAGATGAAAGGTTTTTGAAGGTTTTATGCGAATAGTTTTATGTAGCTCCGGTTTGTATTAGTTATGGATGTCAGTTACTTTTTTAGGTAATAAATGATTGTTTTGGGTCCGGCGGCGTATTTCTGAACACTCAGAAATACGCCGCTTAGTCTGTCCTTTATTTCCTCTTTGTGTGAAAACGTTTGCACGATGGAATGTGTAAATTTTGCCCCCCGATTACCAACCTATCACATTTTGTAGCTATCTTTGCCCCGTAAACATGATATGTGTAGCATGTAAAGATAACTTGTGTAAACGATTGCATATGAAAAAGAACGAAATTTTAAAGAAAATGAGTTGTGAGTTTTCATCTTATTGCTATATTTGCATTAGAAAAGTAAATAACTAAAATCTTAACTTATAATTAAACATCTTATGAAGAAATTTACCATCAAGCTATGGGCTGTCTTATTGCTCATGCTCGTCTCCTTGCAAACTTTTGCAACGGACAACGAATATGGTCTGAAAGACAATATCCAGGATGGTGTCATCTTGCACTGTTTTGACTGGACGTACGAACAAATCAAAGAGGAATTGCCTAACATTGCGGCGGCGGGGTTCTCGGCTGTTCAAACTTCGCCTGCTCATCCTCGTGAGCCGGTTGGTGCTGCATGGTATATGCTCTATCAACCTTACGACTACAAGGTGGGTGAGAATGGTTTGGGAACCAAGGAGGGACTGACCGAACTCTGTACCGAAGCCCATCAATATGGTGTCAAGATCATCGTGGATGTGGTGGCAAACCATACCAATGGCAACTTGAGCTATGTAGCTTCTTTCTGGCAAGACCAGAGTCTGTATCACGATTATCAGGGTGGTATCAACTATAGCAACCGTTGGCAAGTGACGCATGGCAGAATTGGTATGTGGGACTTGAAGACCGAGGATTCTCGTGTACAAGAAAAAATCAAGGAGTATGTGGCTGAGTTGAAGTCGTGTGGCGTGGATGGCATCCGTTGGGATGCAGCCAAGCACATCGGTTTGCCTTCCGAAGAAGATACTTTCTGGCAGAATGTGCCCGACCAGACGATGTACAACTATGGTGAGATTCTTGATGGAACTGGTGGTGATGATACCGTGCTGTTCCCTGAATATCAGAAGTATATCAGTATTACCGACAATCAGTATGGCAATCACTTCGCGGCTTCCTTCAATAGTGGTCAGGTGAATGAGTCGGTTGGCAACTTCAATCAGAGGAAAGCGGCTACGAATAAGTTGGTGTATTGGGGCGAAAGTCATGATACATACTGCAATGACGGAGGCGAGTCGAAGTATATCTCACAGAACAATATCGACCGTGCCTATGCCGTGGTAGCTGGCAACAATGGTGCGACGGCTCTCTATTTCTCTCGTCCTTTCGAGACGGCGAAAAGTTCCATCAAGGTGGGAGTGAAAGGTAGCACCCACTTTAAGGACAGAGAGGTGGCTGCCGTCAATCATCTTCACAATATCTGTGCTGGCGAGCCCAACTATTACGTGCATGAGAATGGAGTGGCTGCTCAATGCCGAAAGAGTGGTGCGGTCATCGTGCTCGGCTCTGGTGGCAATCGTGAAGTCAGTGTGACCAATGGCGACGGAAAGGGCAACTGGGTGAAGGCTGGTACCTATACCGACCAGGTGAGTGGCAACACCTTCACCGTTACGGCTTCGAAGATTTCGGGCAAGGTAGGTGCCAAGGGTATCGCTGTCATCTATGAGGGTGAGCCTCTTCCTCCTACACCTCCTGCTCCTTCCAATCTGCCGGCTTGCGCCACATGGCAGGAAGGTAAGACTTTCTGCTATTTCGAGAACTCGTCTTCCTGGGCTGGTCCGATCGATGCTTGGGTGTGGAACTCTAATGGGAATATGTATGCCAGTTGGCCAGGCAGTACGGAACATATCAGCAAGGTAGGTACTCACAATGGCAAAGATGTGTATCTCTGGTCTATCGACAAGGGTGTTTTCGAGCCTACCCGTATTATCTTCAATTCCAACAAAAAACCTCAGACGGATGACTTGGATTTCGAGAATGGTGCTTATTACAACGCTTCTTCCGAAAAGGTAGAGGTGGTAAGTCAGACCACGGGGGTTCAACTTCATCCTGTTGCAGGGGAATCATCCGCAAAGGCGATGATTTATAATTTGCAAGGTCAGCGTGTGGATGCCAACTACCATGGTGTGGTCGTCTGCAATGGCAGAAAGTATGTGCAGTAAGTGGTATTTGATATGAAGAATGTGGCGATAGTGGTGCTATATCTATGTTTTTTGATGAGATTTAGCGCTGTTATCGCCACTTTTTTGTTTTTTGAAGTTGTTGCTCATGTCCTTTCACTTTTCAGATATTCTACTTGATTATCAGGCGTTTGCAGTGAAGGGAGGTGCTTGGTGGGCTGTTGATGTGATGTAGCTATGTCCGTAAGTGTTTGTGTATGAGGGTGTAGGGTGATGATTTCGAGTGCTATGAACTTCTGTCTATAGTGAAACATATGTTTGGGCGTAGTGGGACATATGTTTCGCTATAGACAGAAATATGTTTGTGCCTAGAGAAAAGGTTGCAGGAGTGGGGAAGAGGATGCTCAGGCTTCGAGAGCGATGCCCCTCGCCTTAGGGAACACACGCTTATTGCTTGGTAGAAACAATCTGATTGGGATAGATGTGATTCTCATGTCCCATCCTTGCTACTTGATAGCCAATCCTGATTTCTCCCTTCACTGCAAACGTCTGATAATCAGAGTAGATTCTCGAAAAGTGAAGGGAGGAGTGAAACGTAAATGAAAAATGAGATAATCACATGTTTTTCACCATTCATCCTTTCATCTTGCCGAGTTCGTTTTGGCTTGTTCATCTTTTTTCTCACTTTTTCCGAGAAACAAGCCGCTATATCCGAAAGTATTTGTATCTTTGCATTAATCAAGAAACAAATGGTATTGGAAAAAAATATAACGATAAAGCAAGCGGTATGGGAGAAGTTGGGCGAGGTGTATCCTGTCGCTCAGCTAGGGGATATGCGCTTGCCATTCTTCGATGTGGATATTGTGGCGGGATTCCCCATTCCGCTCGACAATGATGAGAAAGGACAGGATATTGAGTTGCTCAGAATGCTCTGCCCCAATCCTGAGGCTAGCTATCTCATCCGAGTGCAAGGCAACTCGATGATAGACGCTGGCATCTACGATGGCGACATCATCATCGTGGATAAGAGTAACCGAAATCCTTCGCCTACTGAAGTCGCCGTCTGTGAACTGAATGGCGAATATACCCTCAAACGGTTTGAGAGGAGAGGGGAGGAGGGATGGCTCGTACCAGCCAATCCTAGCTATCCTGAGATTCGGGTGACGGAGGAAGATTCCTTCAGTATTTGGGGAACCGTCACATATATCATTCACAAACCTAGGGGATAAAAACATGTATGCCCTAGTAGATTGCAATAGTTTCTTCTGTTCGGTGGAGAAGGTGTTCCATCCGGGCTTGGAAGGCAAGCCGGTCGTTGTGCTATCAAGCAATGACGGTTGCATCGTTGCGCTCACTCCCGAAGCCAAGGCGATAGGACTGCACCGTGGCGATCCTATCTTCAAGGTACGGGACATCGTGGAAGGGTATCATGTGGCGGTGTTCTCCACCAACATGTATCTCTATGCCGCCATGAGCAAGCGAGTGACCAATATCCTGCGCAAGTCTATCCAACATGTGGAGAACTATAGCATCGACGAGAGCTTCTGTGACTTGAATGGCTATGAGGCTCACTTCGACTTGGTGGAGATGATGCGTGAGGTGGCGGCGAAAATCAAGCTCTGGACGGATATTCCGGTGAGCGTGGGCATTGCTCCCTCGAAGACGCTTGCCAAGATGGGTAGCAAGTTTGCCAAGAAATATAAGGGCTATCAAGGTGTTTGCATGATAGATACCGATGAGAAGCGGCGCAAGGCTCTGCAGCTCTTCGAACTATCCGATGTATGGGGTATCGGTCGGCAAACCTTGGAGAAACTCAATTACTATGGCATTCATACACCGCTCGACTTTGCCGACAAAAGTGAGTCGTGGGTGAAGTCTCATCTTACCAAGCCTGGTGTTCAGACGTGGTTGGAATTGAACGGCAAGCCTTGCATCGACACTTCTGAGGTGATGAGGAAGAAGACCATCTGTACAAGTCGCAGCTTTGGGGAGTTGGTAGGTGACCTCGATTCCTTGAAGTCTGCCGTAGCAAACTTTGCGAGCAGTTGTGCTAATAAGTTGAGGGGTGATGATTCGGGAGCCAAGAAAGTGACGGTGTTCTTGAGTAGCAATCGATTTCGTGAGGATTTGGAGCAGTATGGCAATGCAGCCTCCCAGTTGCTCGTCACTCCAACTTCCGATACGATGGAGATCACTCAAGCGGCGCTAAGAGTTCTCGCTAAGATTTACCGTGAGGGCATCCAATACAAGAAGGCGGGTGTTATCGTGAGTGACATCGAGCCTCTTCATCCTTTCCAACCCGACCTCTTCGATCCTATCCAGAATCGTCCGGAGCGTGCCAAGTTGATGCAGGCTCTCGATGCCATCAATCATCGCTATGGCTTGAAGACGCTGAGGCTGGCAGTGGAGGGGGAGGAGAAGCAGGCGTGGAAGGTGAAGTGCGAGCACCGCAGTCCCAACTACCTCACGGATATCAATGGGTTGATGGTGGTGGGCGATTCTACTCCTAAGTAGGCGAATCGCTTGCTGGCATCTTAGAATATGCCTTTAGAAGGCATTCCATCTTGTCACCTTTTGACTCACGTATCCCACTCTGCCTTTATACTTGATTTTGTACCATTTGGTGATCTCTTCAGAATGGCGGTCTAGTGCATCTACCAATCCCAAACATGGGTAGGTGGCTGGCTTTTTTGCATCATTTCCTATCTGGGGATGGTTCCCACTGCTGATGGTTCCTAGTATCGTGCTTTTAGTGGAAGGAAGTTTGCGCACATTGACCATGGTCGCTTCTTCTGTATCAACGAAGACTCGTCCATGCCCCTCTTCGGCACAATAGAGTGTCTTCTTGCTCCCTTCTTGGGCTACCAATTGGTAATTGTTCTTTTTCACTAGAAACTTGTCATCGCATTCACCTATATATTTATATACATGTTTGTCGGCAGTGATGATGACCCAATCGGATGCACTCCATTTGTTCATCACGCTATCCATCGACCATAGTGGAGCTTCGATACTAATGTCAGCCTTGGGCTTGAAATCTTTGCCATGCCATACGATGGTGTCGTTGGGCGAGAGTTCGGCAAGGATGCTGTGGCGTTCGTATGCGTCTTTGAAATGATAGATGGGGGTCTTCTGTGTCGAGAAGAATGGAGCTGAGGTGAAGAGGGTGTCCGTGAGGCAGAACTCGGTAGGTTCCTCGGAAGCTATTCTCAGCGTGAAGTCATCCACCTGGTGGTTAGCCCATCGCATAGCTGGAGTGAGCCAGTAGGGAATGGTGAACTTCTGGCTTACATTGTAGCTCATGCGATATTGGTAGGTGTGGTGTACCTTGTTGATGCCCTCCTTGAAGGGCGCATCAAAATAATAGGCGTAAGCAAACGAACTGATGCTGTCTAGTTCGGAGTTGTAGATGGCATTTTCTGCTGGCAAGATGCTGTCGGCTACCTCGCCAAATCCTTTCCACTTCGTGAGGTCGAGAGGCGTGAAATCTACTTGCTCTCCTTCTTGGGTGTAGCGGCAAGCTACCACAGCATTGCGGTGGGATAGGGAAACTCCGTTCATGTTGACGGTAAAGTCCTTGATGTCGGGATGCTTGCCTTGGTGGTCGAGAGGGGCGCAACTGTTGTAGGGTGAAGCCGCCTCGAATGCCATCGTCACGTTCTTCGCCTGTCCCTTGTTGTTGAATTCGTAATATACGTCCACCTTTGCAATGCCATCCTTGCCTATGGTGATGGTCAGGATTTCCTTGCTTACGGATATGTCGGTCTCTTGCAGTGGAACCAGGAAGTTGCCGCTGGTGAAATAGACTCCGTCGTTGGCTGTGCAGGTGATGATGGCAGCCAAGGCGATGAGGATGGTAAGGATGTATTTCTTCATGAGGTTTACTTGTTTGGCTATGTGGCTGCAAATATAGATGATATTTTTGGATAATCAACTTTGTTTTGCGTTAAATATAGATAAAACAGTTGGTAATACGAAAAAAGCCTTCTGAAATCTCTTTCAGAAGGCTCTTGCGGAGAGAGAGGGATTCGAACCCCCGGTACCTCTCGGTACGACGGTTTTCAAGACCGTTGTAATCGACCACTCTACCATCTCTCCAAATTCGGTCTGGATGACTATAGCTTGGTTTTCTTAAGCGGTTGCAAAGGTACGACTAATTTTCGGTTCCACCAAATATTTTGGGAACTTTTTTGCGATTTTCTTCAAAAAAGACGGATATTCTAAGAAAATAAGGGCGAATATAAGGGAATTCGAGGGGAAATGAGAGGTAATGACATTAAAAAAGGGCTACCGCTGTAGCCCCAACCTTGATAACCTTAAATCTAATACTATGAAAAACACATCGCAAAGATACAGAATTTTCTCATATCGTTTGTACGAAAAATGGAAAATCTGCATTTACGATGTGTTTTTTAATCTTTCTTTATACTTCTTACTTCAAATAACCCTTGGATTTGAACTCCTCATAGAGTGGATATGCCAAAACTTTGGCATCTGGGTGAGGAGCTCCTGTCGTACCTAAGGCACGGAGATCGAAGAAATGTTTCCAATCGCTAACGAAAGCTGTGTGAACCAACTCGGTATTGGTGTCGAGTGGTAAAATGACACGAGCTTCCTGAGGCTTGCAACCAGCTTCAATCAACTTCATATAGGCAAACTCGGCTGCTTGGTTGGCAAAGAACCAACTGTCGAGTAGGGTCCAGTCTTCGGTCTCTTGGTTGGCGATGTCCTCGCACAATTCTTGGAACTTCTCCTCATTGGTCTCGTCGGTATCTCCAAAGTGGCATTTTCCCTCTTCGTTGATGATGCCATCAAAATCAGTCTTTTCCTCTATCCAAGTAGGTAAGTTGATGCAGATCTCGCTTCCAAACTTGTTCTTGGTATAGTTGCAGTAGCGAGTGCTCTGCTCTGCCATGGAGTTGGCGCGATGACGATTGTACTCTCTGGTGATGGCAATCTGGGTAGTGAAATGTACGGTGATGCGAAGCTCATGCTTGCCTTCCTCGTAATCACAACGGTATTTCAAGTCGTCCAATGTCTTGTTCTCTGCCATCACACGCAAATTGGTGGTGATGTAATCCTTGCCATCGATGGTGTTGACACGAGAAAACTTATTGGTGAGGTAGAGAGGAAGTTCGCCATGGCTGCAAACAAGGTAAACGGTTCCATGTTCTAGCATCGCAAAGTGTTCATGCTCAATCATGCGACCGACAAAAGGCTTTGCCGAATCTTCGGTCGTGTTATTCTCACTCTTGTAGCATACTCGTCCGGCACGTTCTATCTGCTGATAGATGCCCAATTCACCAGGCTTTTGGAGCCATATCTCATATAGAGGTCTTTGTATCTTCATTTTTTCTATTATTGTTTTGTCTGCAAAGGTACATTATTTTGCGGATAATACAAAATTATTGGGCGCATATTTGGGCGAGAAACAAAAATAATGTATCTTTGCATTGTGTTGCCTTATATATAATTAAGGTGTAAGTCTTGAATGAAAAAAATAGAGAAAGAATGGAAATAAAACCAATAGCAAGATTTCGCTCGCCATTTACGAGTAAGTTTGGAATACCTAAGCAGGCAGGATTGGTGGAAGAGTTGGAAGGACAGATTGTCTTTGAACCGGAGTATCGAAATCCCGATGCCTTGCGTGGTATCGAGGGCTTTGATTATCTGTGGCTGATATGGGAGTTCTCTGCCAACAAGCATCGGGCGAATAGTCCCGTAGTGCGTCCTCCGGTGTTGGGTGGAAATGAGAAGATGGGTGTCTTTGCCACTCGCAGTCCTTTTCGCCCCAACAATATCGGCTTGTCTTCCGTTCGACTTTCTAGGGTAGAGTGGGATGGAACCAATGGTCCTATTATTCATGTGAAGGGAGCTGACTTGATGGATGGCACTCCTATCTATGATATCAAACCTTATGTGGTGTATGCCGACTCACATCCGGATGCCAGAAGTGGTTTTGTGGATACGAGAAAGTGGAAGCGATTGGAGGTTGTGGTGCCTGTGGATGTAGCGGCACATTTGAAACAGCAAGGATTGACTTCTGATAAGATGGAAGTGCTGAAGGAAGTCTTGGCGCAAGACCCACGGCCACATTACCAAAAAGACCCTCATAAGGTATATGGTATGCCTTACGAAGGTCTCGATGTTCATTTTGTGGTCAGCGACACCACTCTTACTGTGCAAAAGTAGAGAAATTGACGTTCTCTAGCGAAATCTTGCAAGAGGTATCGATGTCCTTGTCTTTCTTGTTGTAGAAGATGTTGCAATTCTTGATGGTGATGTCGTGAATCATTCCCTCGGCTCCATGAGCCACAATGCCATTCTTGCAACCACGTACATAGACGTTGCTGATGTGGATGTCTTGGAAGTTAGGCAAATATTCCTGCTTGACAGGAGCCGTTGGCATCTTGGCACCTACATGGTTGTCGAAGTAGGTGGTCTCGAAGGTGATGGCATCGCCCGTGATGTCGGTCATATAGATGTGGTCGATGAAGATGTTCTCCGTAGTGCCACCTCGTTTGGCTGCACTCTTGAAGCGCAAGCCTGCATCTGTACCTTGGAAGGTATTGTTGCGTACCACGATGTTCTTCATGCCGCCAGAGAACTCGCTTCCGATTACAAAACCGCCATGGGCATGGTAAACGGTATTGTCCTGGATGTTGATGTTCTCGCAAGGACCAGCCGCAACACCTGCTGCTCCAGCGCCGCCTTTCATGCAGATGCCATCGTCGCCAGCATCCACGATGTTGTTGACAATCAGTACGTCCTTGCAACTAGAGATGTCGATGGCATCTCCATTTTGTGCATTCCAAGGGCATTTCACGGTGATGCCGTCAATGACGACGTTCTTGCATCGGGTAGGGATGAGATGGAAACGAGGAGAATTGAGAAGTGTCACTCCTTGTACCAGCACATTCTCGCAATCCGTGAAGCGGATCAAGTGATTGCGCACTTTCTCCTGTGCGTCGATATTATCTACGACGTTGGGAGTCTTCTTGAGGTTGAGTGGGTACCAGATGTCACCTTTCTCATTGAGTGTGCCACCCATTTCCTGGAACTGTTTCCACTCCACATCGCTCACCTTGCTTCTCTTCACTGGTCGCCACCATTCGCCATTTCCGTCAATGGTGCCTTCGCCAGTGATGGAGATATTCTTGCGCTTGCTGGCTGTAATGGCAGTTGAAGCTCTTTCCTCTTTCTTGCCAGTGGCAGCGTCGGTCTTGATGAGGTCGTTCTTGTCCTCGGAGAATACGATGATGGCATTTTTCTCCAAGTGTAAGTCGATGTTGTCTTTGAGCGAGATGAGGCCAGTGAGGTAGATGCCAGCTGGAACGTTGAGATGACCGCCACCTTTCTTGCTCAGTTGGCTGATGGCCTTGCTGAACGCCTGGGTGTTAATGGTTGTTCCATCACCTTTTCCTCCGCAGTCTAGGATGCTAACCTGATTGGCAGGAATGGCGGGTAGGATAGGCTGTGACATCTGTACCGGCAAGTTCTGGTAATACTTGCTGTAGTCTTGGGCATAAGTCGTAGCCATGCCTAAGATAGCCAGTAGGGATAACAAAATCTTTCTCATAAGTTTTTAAGTTTGGTTTGTTTATATTCTTGTTTGTATTGTTAATGGGTATATTCCTATCATGCGATAAATGCAAAAAAGGCGGCTCTAACCGAAGTCAGAAACCGCCTAAATGAAAGGAGGAGTGGTACCACCAGGAATCGAACCGGGGACACAAGGATTTTCAGTCCTTTGCTCTACCAACTGAGCTATGGCACCATTTTCTTTTTGCGGTTGCAAAGGTACAACAAGTTTTTGAATTAAGCAAGAGAAATCGAAAGATTTTCTCTTACTTAATATTTATTAACTAAAAGATGCTAGTCTTTCAATGGATTCCATCCTTGAGCCTTCAGCTCGAACTCCTGTCCATCTCTTGTGATGAGCATCTTGCCTAGGTTCTCTTGTGTGATGTAACCTATCTGCTTGACTCCCTCCATTTCCTCTATCTTGGCATGGTCGCCGATAGGAACGGTGAAGAGGAGCTCGTAGTCTTCACCACCGTTCATCGCACAAGTGGTGAGATTCATGTTGAACTCTTCTGCCTGTACTGCTGTCTGATAGTCGATTGGAATGTTCTTCTCATAGACACGGCAGCCGCAGTGGCTTTGTTGGCAGATGTGCATCAGCTCGCTGCTGAGTCCATCGCTGATATCCATCATTGCCGTAGGACGAATGCCTGCCTCACGCAGTTGGGCGATGATGTCGCCACGAGCCTCTGGTTGAAGTTGGCGTTGCAACAAGTATTCCTTGCCAGCGAAGTCTGGTTCGAAATTGCGCATGTTTGCAAGGTCTTGGTTGAGTGCGGCGAGTCGTTGTGTCTCTCCGTTAGCCTTAGCCTCGGCGATTTTCTTTCGGATGTCTTCCACCTGTCCGTAATAGACGGCTTTTTCTCTTTCCAGAAGTTGGAGTCCCATATAGGCAGCGCCGAGGTCACCTGTTACACAGATGAGGTCTGTCTCTTTGGCACCATTGCGATAGACGATGTCCTCCTTGTTGGCTTCGCCGATGCAAGTGATGCTGATGGCTAGACCCGTATAGGAAGAGGTGGTGTCTCCACCCACGATGTCGATGCCCCACTTGTCACATGCCATACGCAAGCCTTTGTAGAACTCTTCGACATCTTCCACCTTGAAACGCTTGCTCAGTGCCAAACTTACTACCATCTGTCGAGGCGTTCCGTTCATGGCAAAGATGTCACTGATGTTCACCATCGCACTCTTGTAGCCTAAATGCTGCAAGTCGATGTAGGTGAGGTCGAAGTGGACACCTTCCATGAGCATGTCGCTCGTCACCAGCACTTCCTTGTCGGGATAGTGCATGACGGCACAGTCGTCACCTACACCATAGATGGTGGAAGCGTTCTTGTTCTCATATCCTTTGGTGAGGTGGTCGATGAGACCAAACTCACCCAACTTTGCTATATCCAATTTATAATTTGTAATTTATAATTTATAATTAAGAGCGGCGAATCATCTCGCGCATGATCTCTGTCATCTTAGGCTGAGCCTCGTTGGCAGCTTTCTGAACCTCCTCGTGACTCACTTCCACTGGAACGTCGAAGCCGCCAAGGTCGGTGATGATGCTGATGCCAAACACGTTGATGCCGCAATGACGAGCTACAATGACCTCTGGTACGGTGCTCATGCCCACAGCGTCAGCACCCAACAGATGGTACATGCGATACTCGGCTGGTGTCTCGAAGGTAGGACCCTGTACACCGATATAGACTCCATGTTTTACCTCGATGCCTTTCTCCTTGGCAATCTCGTCGGCAAGGTCGCGGAGCTCATGGGCATATGCTTCGTGCATATCAGGGAAACGAGGACCGGTAGGAAAGTTCTTGCCGTGCAATGGATGCTCAGGGAAGAAGTTGATATGGTCGTCGATGATCATGAGGTCGCCAATCTTGAAAGAAGGGTTCATGCCACCAGAAGCGTTGCTTACGAAGAGGGTCTTGATGCCCAACTCATACATCACTCGCTCTGGGAAGGTTACTTCCTTCATGTTGTAGCCCTCATAGAAATGGAAGCGGCCTTCCATAGCCATGATGTCCTTGCCACCCAACTTGCCAAAAATGAGTTTGCCAGCATGTCCTTCCACTGTAGATACAGGGAAGTTAGGTATCTCACTGTATGGGAATTCGTAACTATCAGTTATTTCTGAAGCTAATTGTCCGAGGCCTGTTCCCAGAATGATTGCCGTCTTCGGACTTGTGGTCATCCTTTCTTTTAGCCAGGATGCTGTTTCTTGAATTCTTTCGTACATAGCTTATTATTTTTTCGTTAAAGTTTTCTTCTTGTTCGAGCATGAAACTTACCTTGATAGGGAGTTCGTACATGCTTTCCTTGGCTTTCTCATAAAGACCTGCTGTCTCTCTGAGTCTGACGGCATCTTTTTCTGTAGTGATGATGATGCGAGGCTCTGGTATCGACTCGAAGGTCTCGTTGATACGGTCCACATCTTTCTCCTTGAAGTGATGGTGGTCGCCGAAGGATAGGGATGTCATACTCTTCACCTTAGGCTTGAGGTCGTGTTCCATCTGCTTAGGAGATGCAATGCCAGTGAGCAACAATACGTTGTATTCTTTCAGTTGCTCCAAGTCGATCGTTGTGTCCTCAAATACTCCTCTTGGTGTATCATAGTTGATGCAGGTGAAGTATAGCTTTTGGAAAGGATAGAGGTTCATAGCCTTGGTAAGTACTCTGAACTCCATCGGTTTCAAGTCTTTCGGGCACTTGGTGATGATGACGATGTCTGCACGGTTCTTGCCACTGAGCGGCTCTCGTAATCTTCCGGCAGGCAGCATTTTGTCGTAGATGATGAGGCGATGGTAATCTACCAAGAGAATGTTGATGCCCGGTTTTACGTAGCGATGCTGGAAGGCATCGTCTAGCAAGATGACATCTACGTCTTTAGTTTCCTCGTCACTTTGCAGATGCTCTATTCCACGAACTCGTTTGGTATCTACGGCAACGTAGATGTCCTTGAACTTCGAGTGCATCTGGAATGGCTCGTCGCCGATGTCGGTCATGATCGTGTCTTCTTCCGCAAGTACATATCCATGGCTTTTTCTCTTGTAACCACGAGAGAGAACGGCTATCTTAACCTTGTCGTGTAAAAGGCGAACGAGGTACTCCACGTGAGGGGTCTTGCCAGAGCCTCCCACGGTGATATTACCAACAGAGATGGTCGGAATGGAGAACGCTTTACTTTTCTTCAGACCAATGTCGAAGAGCCAGTTGCGAAATCTTACTATGATGCCATATATCCAACTCAGTGGCAGTAACCAATCGTTGATTTTTATTAAGTCACCTTCTGTTCTCATGAATCATATTCCTTTCTTTGAGGATTGCTTACACCTTATTATATATTATACCTTATTATATATTTATTCCAAATTTTATGTATGTTCCAAGCTATTGGATGTTCAGCATGAATGGGAGTGTAGCTTGAACGGGTTCCTTCTCCTTCATGTTGCGAATCGTCATAAATGGTTTGTAGAGGTCGCCTAAGGTAAGTCTCAACTGTTCGTCAAGATAGGAACCGCTAGTGCCTGATACTCTGTCAAGCAACTGGTCCATCCAATCGGCAGATGCTGGGTATTCTTGGGTACCATAGTCGGAAATCTTGGCTAGTTGCGCAGCCTTGGCTATGGCATCATTGAGATTGCCGAGACCATCTACGAGTTTGATGCTCTTGGCATCAGTACCCAACCAAACACGTCCTTGCGCTATTTGCTCTACTTGCTCGACAGGCAAATTCCTTCCATCGGCTACACGTTTGCGGAACAAGGCATAGCCACGGTTCACATTGGCTTGGAGTATGCCGATTTCCTCTGGGGTCCAATGGCGAGTAGAACCAGCAGTACCGTATGAACTATGACGGTTGGTCTTCACTTCGTCATACTTGAAACCGAGTTTCTGTGTCATCAAGTCGCTCCAGTCTGGCAATGCACCGAAGATTCCGATGCTGCCAGTGAGGGTGGTAGGTTGAGCCATCACATATCTGGCTCCCATACTCATATAGTATGCGCCCGAAGCTGTCATTCCTCCCATGGATACGACGACAGGTTTCTTCTTATTGAGCATGCTGACGGCTCTCCATAGCTGTTCGGAAGCATACGCCTCGCCGCCACCGGAGTTGATGCGGAGTACAACAGCCTTGATGTTGTCGTCGTCTCCAAGTTCTTGTAAGTCCTTGATAACTTGTTTGCTCACAATCTCTTGCCCGCTTCCATATAGGCTGGAAGATGCAGCGCTCACGATGTTGCCTTGGCAATAGTAAACGGCAATCTGGTCGCCCAAGGCATTGCCGTCCTCGACAGCTGCATTCACGTCGTCCATGCTTGCTTGGTGAATCTTCTCATCGCTTTTCAAGCCTAGCTGTTTCTTTACGACGTCTCTGATTTCGTCATAATAGCAGAAACCATCCACCAGTTTGCGTGACTTCAACAGTTGGGAATCCTCGAAAGCCATAATGCCATCAGCATAATGATTGAGTGAGTCCTTGTTGATGTTGCGAGATGCAGAAACTTCAGTGAGAATCTGTTGCCATAATCCATTGATGTATCGAGAAACTTGTTCGCGATTGGCATCGCTCATCTTGTCTTCAGTGTACATTTCTGTGAAACTCTTGTATTTGCCCACCTTGACCACTGTGAAATGGACACCAAACTTAGCTGCCACATCTTTAATATATTGAGTTTGCGATGCAATGCCATGCCAGTCGATGTTGCCTTCAGGGTTCACATATACCTTGTTGGCTACCGAAGACAGGTAGTAGCCACCTTGTGAGAAGTTGTCGCCGTATGCGATAATCCACTTGCCGCTCTTCTTGAAATCGGCGAGGGCACCTCTGATTTCCTGTAGAGTGGCATAGTCGGTTTGTAGGATACCCGTCTCTAGATAGATGCCTTTGACCTTGTCTTCCTTTTTAGCTTTATGGATAGCGGAAAGTATCTTGTTCATGCCCAGTTGATTGAACTGGTTGCCAGTGATTTCACCCAGCCAGTCTTCTTCCGCCTTGTCTGAAATCTCACCTTGGAGTTTCAGTACCATGACAGAATTATCCAGCAGCGATGGGGTTCCGCTGCTTGATGCAACCATGCCGAAGAGGCAGATGAAGCCAAAGATAATCATGATGACTCCAAAGGCAAATATGCCGACAATGGTGGCGGCTACAGATTTAAAGAACTGTTCCATGATACGTCAATATTACGTTATTTATTAGAATCTTCTGCAAAAATAGTAAAAAAGAAACAAATACCCAAGTTATTTGTACAAAATCACAAAAAAATGATGAAAATATAACTTTGACTTAACAGAAAATTGATTATCTTTGCACACAGATAAAAACTAATAATTAAAATAAATTATGGAAAGAACTTGGAGATGGTTTGGTAAGAATGATAAGATTACCTTGGCCATGTTGAAAGAAATTGGTGTGGAGGGCATCGTAACAGCCCTTCATGATGTACCTAATGGTGAAGTGTGGACTCGTGAGAAAATCCGTGACCTCCGTGAATACATTGAGAGCTACGGCATGAGATGGAGCGTGGTGGAATCGCTCCCTGTTGTCGAGAGCATCAAGTATGCTGGTCCTGATCGTGATGAGCAGATCGAACGTTACAAGGAGAGCTTGCGCAACTTGTCGGCTGAGGGTATTCATACCATCTGCTACAACTTCATGCCTGTGCTCGACTGGGCTCGTACCGACTTGAATCACCCAAATCCGAATGGCTCTACCAACTTGTACTTCTCTTTCCCTCAGTTCGCTTACTTCGATATCCATATCTTGAAGCGTGAGGGTGCCGAGGCAGATTGGGCTGCGAAAGGCAAGGAGATGGGACGTGATATATTAAAGGAGGTGGCAGAGCTGAAGGAGAAGATGACTCCAGAGGATGACCACAACTTGGTAGATACCATCATCGTGAAGACCCAGGGCTTCGTGAATGGTAACATCAAGGAGGGTGATGAGCGCCCTGTGGAACTCTTCCGTCAGTTGCTCTCTTTATATAAAGGTATCACCAAGGAGCAATTGCGTGAGAATATGCGCTACTTCCTCGATGCCATCATGCCAACTTGTGAGGAGTGCGATATGTATATGTGTGTTCACCCTGACGATCCTCCATTCCCAATCTTGGGCTTGCCACGCATCGTGACTTGCGACGAGGACATCAAGTGGTTCTTGAATGCTGTCAACAATAAGCACAATGGCTTGACCTTCTGTGCCGGCAGTCTTTCAGCAGGTGCCCACAACAATGTGGTGGAACTTGCCAAGAAGTATGCCGACCGCACTTGGTTCGTTCACTTGCGTTCTTGCCACATCTTCCCTAATGGTGACTTCACGGAGGCTAGTCACCTGGGTGGTCGTGCCGACTTGATAGAGCTGGCTCGCATCTTCGAGAAGACCAACCCTAACTTGCCAATGCGTGTCGATCATGGTATGTGTATGTTGGGCGACGAGAATCGTGGCTACAATGCTGGCTATAGCTTCTTGGGCCGTGCCTTTGCTATGGGACAGGTACAGGGCATCCTCGCTACCGTCGATCGTGAATTGGGTATCGAATATCATCAGCCAGGTTTCTTCGACTAAGTTGACCCCTATTATATAATAATGTATTGCAGAGCTAGGTGAAAGTGGCTCTGCAATATGCTATTTCAAATTATCAATCTGTCAAACTAACTGAAATGAAAAAGAAAATATTAGTGATGTCTTTGATGGCATGTGCTTTCGTGAGTTGTATGTCTGCTCAATCGACAGCACGCAAGTTTATCGTCAAGAATAGTGCGGATGGGCAGAGTGAAATCACCTGTTATTTGCCACAGAACCCAACGGGTCGTGCCGTCTTGGATTGTCCAGGAGGTGGATATGGGCATTTGGCCATGAATCACGAGGGATATGATTGGGCGGAATACTTCAACAAGCAAGGTATCGCCTTCTTCATCTTGAAATATCGTATGCCACATGGTGAATATACCATTCCTATCCAGGATGCTTATCATGCGATGAGAACCTTGAGAGACAGTGCGCAAGTATGGAGCCTCAACAAGGAGAACATCGGTATCATGGGCTTCTCGGCTGGTGGTCACTTGGCTTCTTCTGTCAGCACCCATGCCGACTATGACGCTCGCCCTAACTTCTCCATTCTCTTCTATCCGGTTATCTCTATGAATCCTAGAACTGGACATGGTGGTTCCAGTATCAACCTCTTGGGACGTGAGGGTGTCAAGAACCAGAAGTTGGTGGATGAGTGGTCTAATGAGAAGCAAGTGCGTGGTCACTTGACTCCTCCTGCCATCTTGATGATGTCAAACGACGACAATGCTGTGCCTCCTGTTACTAATGGTGTGGCTTATTATACGGCGATGCACAAGGCTGGCAATAACTGTGAGTTGCATGTTTATCCTTCAGGTGGTCATGGCTGGGGCTTCCGTGATGCTCAGCATGGCTTTGCTCACCATGAGCAGATGGTGGATGACTTGACGGCATGGCTTCGTAGTTTGCCAAAACCTAATCCAAACGCCATCCGAGTAGCTTGTATCGGCAACTCCATCACCGATGGATTTGGTATCATGAATGCTGAGGCGAAGGGCTATCCTGCTCAGTTGCAAAAGAAGTTGGGCAAAGGCTACGAGGTGAAAAACTTCGGTGTGTCTGCTCGTACGATGATGAACAAGGGCGACCTTCCTTATATGAGGGAGTTGGCTTGGAAGGATGCACAGGCATTCCAACCAAACGTTGTTGTCATCAAGTTGGGCACCAATGATTCCAAGACCCATAATTGGGCGAAGGGTGCTGAGGAATATCAGCAGAGTATGCAAGCGATGATTGATACATTGAAGGCGTTGCCAAGCAAACCTAAGATTTATCTCTGTTCCCCAATCCCTGCCTTCAAGGGAAGTTGGACAATCAACGACAGTGTCATCGTGAATGGTGAGATGCCTATTATCCAAAAGCTCGTCAAGAAGAACAAGTGCGGTTTCATCGACCTCCACACCTTATATATATATAAGGACATGATGTTGGGCGATGGCATCCATCCAAATGCCAAGGGAGCTGAGAAATTGGCTGGCATCGTCTATGAGACCTTGAAAGCAGATGAGGCTCAAAATAAGGCAGCTATCGAAAAAGCATCCAAGGCAAAGTCTTCCAAAGGGAAGAAGTAATGCCGCAGAAAGGTGGAAATTGACAAAATTGTCAGTCTATGTACGTGCCAAAGTGTCAGTAATGACGCTTTGGCACGTTTTTCGTATAGGGCGTGGGTGTCGAGCGGATGCCATTGAGTATTAAAAGCACGACTTAAACATAAGTAATAACAATTAAAAACATAGAATCATGAACATTAAACCATTAGCAGACAGAGTGCTGGTACTTCCTGCACCAGCTGAAGAGAAAGTAGGTGGAATCATTATCCCTGATACAGCAAAGGAGAAACCACAGCGTGGTAAGGTCATTGCTACAGGCAAGGGTACTAAGGATGAAGAGATGATTCTCAAGGAAGGTGATACCGTTCTTTACGGCAAGTATGCTGGTACAGAACTTGAGTTCGATGGCACCAAGTACATGATGATGCGTCAGAGCGATGTACTCGCAGTGGTAGAGGAGTAATGTATAAATGATAAATATTAAATCATAAATTATACGTTACATTATATACATTATTATTTATAATTTATAAATTGAATTATTATGGCTAAAGATATTAAATACAATATGGATGCTCGCGACCTCTTGAAGAAGGGTGTCGATCAGTTGGCTAACGCAGTGAAGGTAACTCTCGGTCCTAAGGGCCGCAACGTGGTAATCGAAAAGAAGTTTGGTGCTCCTCAGATTACGAAGGATGGTGTTACCGTAGCTAAGGAAGTAGAGTTGGAGAATAAGTTCGAGAACACCGGTGCTCAACTCGTTAAGAGTGTAGCTAGCAAGACTGGTGATGACGCTGGTGATGGTACAACTACTGCTACTATCTTGACTCAGGCTATCGTAACTGAGGGTTTGAAGAACGTTACCGCTGGTGCCAATCCTATGGATTTGAAGCGTGGTATCGACAAGGCTGTTGCTGCTGTTGTTGAGTTCATCAAGGCTCATGCAGAGCAGGTGGATGACAACTACGATAAGATAGAACAGGTTGCTACTGTTTCTGCTAACAACGATGCAGAGATCGGTAAACTTTTGGCTGACGCTATGCGCAAGGTATCTAAGGATGGTGTCATCACTATCGAGGAGAGCAAGAGCCGTGACACTAACATCGGTGTTGTAGAGGGTATGCAGTTCGACCGTGGTTACTTGAGCGGTTACTTCATGACTGACGCTGACAAGATGGAGTGCGTAATGGACAATCCATACATCCTCCTTTATGATAAGAAGATTTCTAACCTCAAGGAGTTCTTGCCAATTCTTCAGCCTGCTGCTGAGAGCGGTCGCCCATTGTTGGTTATCGCAGAGGATGTTGACTCTGAGGCTTTGACTACATTGGTTGTCAACCGTTTGCGTGGTGGCTTGAAGATTTGTGCTGTCAAGGCTCCTGGCTTCGGCGATCGTCGCAAGGCTATGTTGGAGGACATCGCTGTATTGACTGGCGGTGTTGTTATCTCTGAGGAGAAGGGCTTGAAGTTGGAGCAGGCTACATTGGATATGCTGGGTTCTGCTGACAAGGTAACCGTAACCAAGGACAACACTACTGTCGTGAATGGTCATGGCGAGAAGGCTAACATCCAGGATCGTGTTGCTCAGATCAAGAACGAGATTGAGAACACCAAGTCTTCTTATGACAAGGAGAAACTTCAGGAGCGTTTGGCTAAGCTCGCTGGTGGTGTAGCTGTTCTCTATGTAGGTGCCAACTCTGAGGTTGAGATGAAGGAGAAGAAGGATCGCGTTGACGATGCTCTTTGCGCTACTCGTGCAGCTATCGAGGAAGGTATCGTAGCTGGTGGTGGTACAACTTACATCCGTGCTCTTGAGGCTTTGAAGGACTTGAAGGGTGACAATGCAGATGAGACCACTGGTATCCGTATCGTAGAGCGTGCCATCGAGGAGCCTCTCCGTCAGATTGTTGCCAACGCCGGTGGCGAGGGCAGTGTCGTAGTCAACAAGGTTCGTGAAGGTGAAGGTGACTTTGGTTACAATGCTCGCAAGGACGTTTACGAGGATATGCGTCAGGCAGGTATCGTTGATCCAGCCAAGGTTGAGCGTGTCGCATTGGAGAACGCTGCTTCTATCGCAGGCTTGTTCTTGACAACAGAGTGCGTATTGGTTGACAAACCAGAGCCAGCTCCAGCTGCTCCAGCAGCAGCTCCAGGCATGGGTGGCATGATGTAATTTCAGATAGGAGAAAGCAAAATAAGCCATCTTAAACGATGGCAAATGCTAACTATAAATATCAAAATGGGGATGATTCACAGCGAATTATCCCCAATTTTATTTTTTTTAGCACTCTTTATTGCAAATTTCCGCAAAATTGCTTTGTAGTTATTTGCTTTTTTTGTAATTTTGCAGCAGTTAAAAGAAGAATAGTATCGGTCACAGACCGACAAAGATATTTTTTTTGATTTGTTTTAGTAGATTAGTTTTTAAGTAGTTTGTTTTTTGGAAATCGGTTGTCGTGAGACATCCGATTTTTTTATGCCGTTTTATTTTGTGTTTTCGAGATATTTGTGTAACTTTGTCCCCATGAAAACGAATATTGATTGGAAAAAAGCGATTGTCTTCTTGATAGTTATCGGAGGACTGATCTATATTACAAAGGTGGAGCTGGGAATGACAAGCTTGAATTCTTTCTTGGCTACACTGGGTGTCTTGTTGCTTCTTTTTATCGGCGACCACTTCGCACAGGTCATCGATGAGAAAATCAAGGAGAAGCAAAGGGAAAAGAATAGAATCGATTAGCCTATATTGAGGAAATGGAAAAGTTGATAGAACTTTATAAGAAATGGGCTGGCGAGGCTCCTGTGGATGTCATCAAGTTGGCAGGCCAAGGCAGTAACCGCCAGTATTTTCGTATCATCCAGCAAGATGGGGGTACGGTCATCGGTGTGATAGGTACGAGCCGTGACGAGGATCATGCCTTTATCTATCTTGCCAATCATTTTAATCTCAGACAGTTGCCTGTGCCTAAGGTGCTGGCAGTCAGTGATGATGAACTCTGTTATATCCAGACCGATCTGGGAGGTACTTCTCTCTTTGATGCCATCCGAGGTGGTCGAGAGGCGGGGGGAAGATACAACCAAAAGGAGAAGGATTTGTTGAAAAAGACCATTCGAGAGTTGCCTAACATCCAGATTCGTGGCGCACGTGGATTGGAATGGGAGAATTGTTATCCACAGCCAGAGTTTGATGTGGATAGCGTACTTTTCGACCTCAATTATTTCAAGTATTGTTTTCTGAAACCTACCGACCTCGATTTCCATGAGTTGAAATTGGAGGCCAACTTCCGTCTTTTTGCCAAGGATTTGACTTCCGAGAAGATGGATAGTTTCTTGTATCGTGACTTTCAGGCGCGCAACATAATGCTTGACGAAAATGGCAATCCGTACTTTATTGATTTCCAAGGTGGGCGTAAGGGACCTTTTTACTATGATTTGGCCTCTTTCCTCTGGCAGGCTTCCGCTCATTATTCCTTCAAACTTCGTCGTGAACTTGTTTGGGAATATTATCAGTCGTTGAAGAATTATACGGAAGTGCCATCGGTTCGTCACTTCGTCAACCGCTTGAGTCTTTTCGTTTTGTTCCGTACCTTGCAAGTATTGGGAGCATACGGTTTCCGTGGTTACTTCGAGCGCAAGAAGCATTTTTTGGAGAGCATTCCGCCTGCCATCCAAAATCTTCGTGACCTCTTGAAGATGGGGGAGAAGGTTTTCCCTTATCCTTATATGATGGATATGTTGCGCCGTCTCACCGAGTTGCCACAGTTTGCTCGCATCGAGAGTGCGGCGGTCAATCGTTCCGATGGTTATAAGACGACCGACAAGAATATCTATCTTTCGCATCCACAAGATGGACCAGCTACTTTCTCTAAGTATGATGGCAAGGGACCTTTGGTGGTACGAGTGTTCAGTTTCTCTTATAAGAAAGGCATTCCAGAGGATCCATCCGGCAATGGAGGAGGTTATGTCTTCGATTGTCGAAGCACCCACAACCCTGGCAGATATGAGCCATATAAGAAGTTGACGGGATTGGACGAGCCTGTCATCCGTTTCTTGGAGGATGATGGAGAGATACTGAAGTTCTTGGATCATGTCTATGCGTTGGCAGACCATCATGTAGGTCGTTATATCCAGCGAGGATTCACCTCCTTGCAGTTCTGTTTCGGTTGCACGGGCGGTCAGCATCGCAGTGTGTATTCTGCCCAGCATCTTGCGGAGCATATCCACGAGAAGTTTGGCATAGAAGTGCATATTTGCCATCGAGAGCAGAATATTTCCCAGGTTTTACCAGCAAAACAATAATTATTTGCGTGCAAATTTGGCTATCTTGCAAAAAGTTAGTAAATTTGCACGCACATTCATATATAGACATGATGCAAGCAATGATATTCGCAGCAGGTTTGGGCACTCGCCTGAAGCCTCTTACTGATCGCATTCCAAAGGCGTTGGTAAGGGTAGGGGGAGAACCTTTGCTCAAACGTGTCATCTTTCAGTTGAAAGATGCTGGTTTCACTCGCATTGTAGTGAACGTTCATCACTTTTCCAATCAAATCATTGACTATCTTCGAGACAACGATAACTTCGGGATGGACATCCGTATCAGTGACGAGAGCGACAAACTCTTGGAGACGGGTGGAGGCATCAAGAAAGCATGGCCTCTTTTCGACCAGAAGAAACCCGTTCTCATCCACAACGTAGATATATTAAGTAATGTGGATTTGAAGAAGTTCTATCAGATGGAGGCAGAAACTCCTCTTGCCGCTCGCCTCTTGGTAAGTGCGCGCAAGACGAAGCGTTATCTTCTCTTCGACGACACCATGCGATTGGTGGGATGGACGAATATTGAGACTGGCGAGGTGAAGAGTCCGTATAAGGATCTCGACCCCAAGCAATATAAGATGTATGCCTTTTCTGGCATTCACATGGTGGCTCCAAGTCTTTTTCCTCTGATGGAAGAAGAGCCCGACAAGTTCCCTATCATGGATTTCTACCTCCGCCATTGTGACAAAGTCCGCATCGAGGGCTATGTGAAGAACGACCTCAAACTGATGGATGTCGGGAAGCAAGAGACTCTGAAGGAAGCGGAGCAATTTTTACAGAATTTATAATTTAAAATTAAGATAACATGCAACAGAAGATTATTATTTTGGATTTCGGTTCGCAGACCACCCAGTTGATTGGTCGTCGTGTCCGCGAGCTCGATACCTTCTGCGAGATTATGCCTTACAACAAGTTTCCGAAGGACGACCCATCTGTCATCGGTGTCATCCTGAGCGGTAGTCCATACTCCGTTCACGACCCGGAAGCTTTCAAGGTAGATTTGAGCCAGTTCATTGGTCGCATCCCTGTGCTCGGCATCTGCTATGGCGCTCAGTATCTCTCTTACGCCCAGGGCGGTAAGGTGGAGGCTGCTGACAGCCGTGAGTATGGTCGTGCCAACTTGGAGCAGTTCGACAAGGAGAACCCTTTGTTCAAGGGCTTCGTTGAGAACTCACAGGTGTGGATGAGCCATGGTGATACCATCACTGCCATCCCTGAGGATTACAAGTGCATCGCTTCTACTGCCAATGTGAAGTATGCAGCTTATGCCTCTACCAAGCAACCAGTTTGGGCTGTTCAGTTCCACCCAGAGGTATTCCACTCTTTGCAGGGTACCCAGTTGTTGAAGAACTTCGTGGTGGATATTTGCGGTAGCAAACAGGATTGGAGCGCAGACTCATTCGTTGAGACAACTGTCGCTGAGTTGAAGGCTGAGTTGGGTGACGACAAGGTCATCTTGGGCCTCTCAGGTGGTGTGGATTCCAGCGTAGCTGCTGTTCTCTTGAACAAGGCTATCGGCAAGAACCTTACTTGTATCTTCGTTGACCATGGTATGCTTCGCAAGAATGAGTTCCGTGATGTGATGGAGGATTACAAGTGCTTGGGCTTGAATGTGATTGGTGTGGATGCTTCGGCTAAGTTCTTCGCAGATTTGGCTGGCGTTACCGACCCAGAGCAGAAGCGTAAGATTATTGGTCGCGACTTCGTTGAGGTGTTCAATGCTGAGGCTAAGAAGCAGACCGGTGCCAAGTGGCTTGCTCAGGGTACCATCTATCCAGACCGCATCGAGAGCTTGAACATTACCGGTAAGGTGATCAAGAGCCATCACAATGTAGGTGGCCTTCCTAAGGAGATGAATCTTCAGTTATGCGAGCCATTGAAGTGGTTGTTCAAGGATGAGGTACGTCGAGTAGGTCGCTCCATGGGTATGCCAGAGCATTTGATTACTCGTCATCCATTCCCTGGTCCAGGTCTTGCCGTTCGTATCTTGGGCGACATTACTCCAGAGAAGGTACGTATTCTTCAGGATGCCGATGATATTTATATCCGTGGCTTGCGTGAGTACAAGGTGAAGTTGAGCGGTGAGGAAGCTCGCCGAGTATTGGCAGCAGGTGTTCCTGCCGACATGCAGAATGGTGAGATTGAGGTTTCTCTCTACGACCAGATTTGGCAGGCAGGTACTGTGTTGTTATCTACCGTTCGTTCCGTAGGTGTGATGGGTGATGAGCGTACATACGAGCATCCAGTTGCTCTCCGTGCCGTTACCAGTACGGATGCGATGACAGCCGATTGGGCACATCTCCCTTACGACTTCATGGCAAAGGTGAGCAACGAGATTATCAATAAGGTGAAGGGTGTCAATCGTGTTTGCTATGACATCTCTTCCAAACCACCTTCGACAATCGAGTGGGAATAATTTGTGATTCATAGAATCATTCCATGATAGGAAAAGCGTAACTTCAAAAAGAGCTACGCTTTTTTATTGCTTTTCATCCTAAAATGTAATCATATATCTCGACAATGAAGAAAATCTATTCATTATGGGTCGCTTGCCTGGTCGCTTGCTCCGTGGAGGCGGCAAGTCGCTTGGGCGGCTTTTACTATCAGCAGCAAGGTATGCCTACGGGATGGGAATGGCAAAGCCCTGACTCGCTGGCTTGCAACAAGGAGCAGCCTCATGCGTGGTTCTTCTCCTTCCGAAATGTGGAAGAGGCTCGCAAGGTGCTGCCAGAGAACAGCTCTTATTGGCAGTCGCTAGATGGACAATGGAAGTTCCATTGGGCTTCTCGTCCTGAAGAGCGCCCGAAGGACTTCTATCTTACCGACTACGATGTGTCGAAATGGGATGACATCCAGGTGCCATTGAGTTGGAACATGGCTGGGCTTCAGGATGATGGCAACAACAAGTATGGTGACCCTCTGTATAGCAACCAGCGTGTCATCTTCCAGCATGCTTATCGGGTGAACGACTGGAAGGGAGGTGTGATGCGTACGCCGAAGACCAACTGGATGACCTATCGCAACCGCAATGAGGTGGGCTCTTATCGACGTACCTTCACGATTCCTGCCAACTGGAAGGGCAAGGAGGTATTCATCAACTTCGACGGAGTGGATTCTTTCTTCTACCTCTATATCAATGGTCGATACGTGGGATTCTCCAAGAACTCACGCAATCTCGCTGAGTTTGACATTACACCTTATTTATATAAGGAGGGCAAGGAGAACGTGGTGGCTGTGGAGGTATATCGCAACTCTGATGCCTCTTTCTTGGAGAGTCAGGATATGTTCCGCTTGCCGGGCATCTTCCGTACCGTGGCTTTGACGGCGAAACCTAAGGTGCACGTGAGAGACTTCAAGGCGATACCCGACTTGGATGACACCTATACGAAGGCATCGCTGCATATCACGACACAGATCGAGAATCTCTCGAAGGCGAGCATCCAAAACTATACCTTGGAGTACTCGCTCTATGCCAACCGACTTTATTCGGATGAAAACTCCTTGGTGCCAGGCGTTACGGCGCAAGTGAAGCTCGACATGAAGTTGGCTGCCCATGCCGATACCGAGTTGGAGGTGACGCTTGTTGCACAGGACAAGGTGAAGCTATGGAGTGCCGAGGCTCCTTATCGCTATACTTTGGTGGGCGAGTTGAAGGATGCGAAGGGCAAGACCGTGCAGACCTTCTCCTCCATCGTGGGTTTCCGTAAGGTGGAAATCAAGGATACGCCTGCCGACCAAGATGAGTTTGGACTGGCAGGTCGCTACTATTATCTGAACGGCAAGCCTATCAAACTGAAGGGTGTGAACCGTCATGAGAACAATGTCAATACGGGTCATACGGTGAGTCGCCAGCAGATGGAGCAGGAGATATTCCTGATGAAGCGTGCCAATATCAACCACGTGCGCAACAGTCACTATCCGGATGCACCATACTGGTATTATCTCTGTGATAAATATGGTATCTACCTGGAGGATGAGGCTAACATCGAAAGCCATGAGTATTACTATGGTGAGGCGAGTCTTTCGCATGTGCCAGCCTTCAAGAATGCACACATCGCCCGTAATATGGAGATGGTGCATGCCACGGTCAACCATCCTTCGGTGGTTATCTGGAGCTTGGGCAACGAGGCAGGACCTGGCGACAACTTCAAGGAGTGCTATCGTGCCATCAAGGATTATGATACCAGTCGCCCTGTGCAGTATGAGCGCAACAACGACATCGTCGATATGGGTTCCAACCAGTATCCTTCTATCGCTTGGGTACAAGGGGCTGTGAAGGGAACTTACAAATTGAAATATCCTTTTCATATCTCGGAGTATGCTCACTCCATGGGTAATGCGTGTGGCAACCTCATAGATTACTGGAATGCTATCGAGAGTACCAACTTCTTCATGGGCGGTGCTATCTGGGACTGGGTAGATCAGGCGCTCGACAAGCGTGACCCTACTACAGGTAAGACCTACTGGGCATACGGTGGTGACTTCGGTGCAGATAACAAACCAAACGATGGTATGTTCTGTATGAACGGCATCCTGCGTCCAGACTTCACCCCTAAGGCTCAATACTTTGAAGTGAAGAAGGTATATCAGAACGTGAGCGTCAAGGCGGTAGATATGAAGAAGGGCTTGGTGGAGATATTCAACAAGAATTATTTCGAGCCATTGAGGGGCTATCAGATCGTGTGGTCGCTCTATAAGGATGGCGTTTGCGTATTGTCGAACCAATCCCTGAAAGGTGCCAAGAACATCCTAGGTCCTCGTGAACGCCAAACCTATCGTCTCGCTTACGACTTCGACCAACTCGATGCGCAGAGTGAGTATTATGTTACCATCCAGTTCTTGCAGGGCAAGGATATGCCTTGGGCTAAGAAGGGATATGTGCAGATGGATGAGCAGTTGAAGGTGAAGGATGCTGAGAAAATGGCTCCTTCCATCGCTGAGGTGACAAAAGATGGAAAGGCTATCTCTTGCCAGGTCAACAAGGAGGCGAAGAGGGTAGAGGTGAAAGGTGACAACTTTCAAGCCATCTTTAATCTCCAGACCGGTGCTATCCAACAACTCAAGTATGGTGAGCGCAATATCTTCCTAGAGGGCAATGGACCTCAGCTCGATGCTTATCGCGCACCTACCGACAATGATGCCGGAATGGGTTATCCTTCGGCTTGGTTCCAGAATGGTTTGTACGATATGCAGCATACCGTCAAGGACTGGAGCTATACGGCGAAGAAGGATGGTACCTATCAACTCAACTTTATCGTGGAAAGTCAAGGTAAGGAGGGGGCTGACCAGAAGTATAGCAACCGTGACCGTGACCCTGAGTCGGCGTATCGCTTCGGTGAGAACAAACGAGCACTGAAGGAGGATGACTTGAAGTTCACCACTCGTCAGATATATACCATCTATCGTGATGGCTCCATCGAATTGCAGAGTGCCATCAGTGCCAACCGCAGCAATGTCGTGTTGCCTCGCATCGGTTATTCCATGGTGCTTCCTTCGGGATTGGATGCGTTTGACTACTATGGTCGTGGACCTATCAACAATTATCCGGACCGCAAGACGAGTCAGTTTGTCGGTTGGTATCACAGTGCTGTGTCGGATATGGGCATCATGTTGCCAAAGCCTCAGGCGCAGGGCAACCGTGAGGAGGTGCGCTGGTGTGCTGTTACGGGAGGTGACAAACAGGGCGTGGCTTTCGTGGCAGACGGTGTGATGTCGGCTTCGGCTTTGCCTTGGAGCCAACAGGAACTGACGCTCGCTGCCCATCCATATCAGTTGCCGAAAAGTAGTGGTACCCATCTTCACTTGGATGCGAAGGTAACGGGATTGGGCGGCGCTAGTTGTGGACAAGGCGGTCCGTTGACACCTGATGTGACGATGAGTGGTACCTACAACTTCGGCTTCATCATCCGTCCGGCTGCATTGGCTGACATCCGGAAGACCGTCTATCTCCGCTTCCGTGCGCTGAGCGAATAGCATGGAGAGGACTATGCTTCGGGTGCAGAGTTCTCCATCATAGCGGAATGAATATCATACAAAAAGGGCTGGCAATTTCCACTGCCAGCCCTCTTTGTATCATTATAAATTATTAATTACTTCCTTCATTTCCTCTTCGTGCTCCTTAGCCTTGAGGAAGAGATGCCACTGGTTTTGTGCTCTCACCAAGTTGTGCTCTGGGTACTTGCACTTCCAGTAATGGTCGCCATTGAGGTAATCCCAAAGGAAGCGTACTGCTTGCATGTATGGGAAGAGTTCGGCGGCATGAGGAAGAAGTGAAATCTCTAGTGGCGAGAGGAATGAGGAAGCCGACTCGATGTAGCCACGAGTGAATGCCTCGAAGATGTCCATGCGGAAGTTGATCTTGTCAAACTCTGGGGAATCCTCGGCTATCGTGTTGGCGGCAGTGCGCAAGAAGTCGCCATAGTCGCTCACGAAGAGTGATGGCATCACGGTATCGAGGTCGATGACACAGAGCACGTGTCCCTCTTGGTCGAACATCATGTTGTTGACCTTCGTGTCGCAGTGGCATACATGCTTCTTGAGCTTGCCCTCACGGAATAGGCATTGGCAGAGGCACATCTCATCCATGTACTTCTCGATGTCGGCGATGAAATCCTTCACGCCCTCGGCACGTCCGGCACGGTCTTCCTTCACAGCTTGACGCAGTTGGTCACGGCGCAGTTCCATGTTGTGGAAGTCTGGGATGGTCTCGCCGAGGCGGTCGGTGATGTCTGCCACCTGGGCCTCAAACTTTCCGAAAGCCTTGCCGGCGTGGTATGAGGTTTCGGGTGTGACGGCATCCATGGTGATGGCATTCGGGATGAAGACCGAGATGCGCCAGTATTGGTTCTTCCCATCCTTGATGTAGGTCTTGCCTTCATCCGTCTTGACGAAGGTGAGTACCTTGCGGTCGATGTCGTCAGCACCCTCCTTCACGAGTTGCTCCCTGATGTGGTGGGTTACCTCCTCAATGTTGTTCTGCAAGAGATCGACATCGGTGAATATGGAGTCGTTGATACGTTGCAATACGTAGTCAGGGGCGTCCGCCTCAACAGTTGTCACCTTGTAGGTGTCATTGATGAGTCCGTTGCCCAAGGGCTTGATTTCGCTCACCGTGCCGCTGATGGCGAAATGACTGATAATAGATTTGAATTGATCCATCATTGATAGGTTATTATAAAGATTATTATTGTGTTGCAAAGATAATACTTTTCTTTGAATCCGCCATTCGATTTGGTGTTTTTCCAGTTTTCTTTTTAACCTTTTCCCTTTCGGGTAGTCTAAAGAATGTAAGCTGGTTGGAAATGAAGCAACGGGCAGAACGTAAATATTGGCAATATGAACATATCGGATCAAGACATCATGGAAAAGATGCAGCAGAATCCCAATGTGGGGATGAAGCTGCTGATGGATGCCTATCAAGAGAGGCTCTACTGGCATATCCGAAGGCTCGTGGTTTCGCACGCCGATGCCCAGGACTTGTTGCAGGAAACCTTTCTCAAGGTATATCGCTCGTGGGATAGCTTCAAGGGCAACAGTTCCTTGTTCTCTTGGCTATATCGCATTGCCACCAACGTGGTGTTGAGCAGCCTGCGCTCCAAGCATCCGGAAGGTACCCAACTGGACGAAGTGAGGGGGATGGCTGCCGATAGCTACTTCGAGTTCAGCGATGAGGAGGCTGTGGCTTTGCAGCGAGCCATCCATTCCCTGCCACCCAAGCAGCAAGCGGTGTTCAACATGCGCTACTACGACGAGATGAGCTTCAAGGAAATCGCCGACATCAATGACTGTTCGGAGAACTCGGCGAAGGCTAACTATCATTTCGCCAAGACCAAGATTGTGGAATTGATGAAGCGATACATCACGACATAAGACTTAGATGCTAGTCAGGTGATGACACTCGCATTCCTTATATATATATTGATGTGTAACTCTCATAAACTTAAGAAATATGAACGATAACTATCCATTTGATAAGGTAGGCAAGAAGATGCCTTACAAGATGCCTGAGGATTTCTTCAGTCAGATGCAAGCGAATGTGCTTGCCGAGGTGGAGAAGGAAGAAAAGCTAAAGGCTGGGCAGCAGACTTCTGTGAAGCTAGTTTTGGAAAGACCTCGTAAGGCAATGCTGAAGCGAATCTATTTGGTGGCAGCTAGCATCGCGGCTTGTGTTTGCTTGGTGGTGGGCATCGGCTACTCGGTGCTGTCATCTGATGGCGAGAGTCAGTCTTCCGCTGCATCGACTGTCAATGTGGCTTATACCAATGCCTCTTCTGCTAGTGAGCATTCCGTTGACAAGGCTTACGACAACCTGACGGCGGAAGAGCAACAGGAGTTGAATGCTACCTATGCCAATGATGTATATCTTTGCATGGAGTAGTTAATAAGAAGAAATGTTTGATTTTTAAATTTTAATAGGTATGACTTACAAGATGAAGTATTTATTGGTAGCATGCTTGATGGTGATGGCATCTACCTGTATGGCTATGACTCAACTACAGCAGCCAAATGATGGCAACAAGCCTGGTAACGCTCAGCGCAAGCGTCCAAACATGGAACAACTCACCAAGATGCAGGCTTCCCGCATCTCCCAATCATTGGGCTTGGATGACAAGACCAGTCAAAAGTTTATCGAAACCTTCTGCCAGTGTCGCAAGGAGATGGGTGCCACCCGTCCGCATCGCCATGGCAAGAAGAGAGCCGAGATGACCGATGCTGAGGTGGACAAGGCTATCAAGGCTGACTTCGCCCAGGGCAGAAAGATTCTCGATATCCGTGAGAAGTATTACAAGGCTTACTCCAAGTTCCTCACCCCTAAGCAGATACAGCGAGTGTATGACATGGAGCGTCAGGATATGCAGCGCTTCGCCAAGAAATGGCAACAGAAAGGCGGAAAACAGGGTGGACCTCGCAAAGGCGGTCCTTGCAAGGGTGGACAAGGTCAGTACTGTCGATAATTATGACTTGATGAATGGGGTGACGAATGTCATCTGTAAGATATAAATTTATGCGGTTTATAATTCCGCCAACGAGTATTTAAAAACTCCCGACAAGAGAAGCAATGAAGCCGCTCTTGCCGGGAGTTTCTTCTTTCTTAATTCAGATTAGTAAGCTTCTTCTTTCTCGATTTCTTCCAAGGTGATACCTTTCTTGTCGATGGCTCGCCAAGCATAGATGATATATGCCAAGACGAATGGTATCAGGAAGGACACGTAGGTCATCGTACGGAGTGTGAACTCGCTGCTACTGCTATTGGCAATGGTCAGCGAACTATTGATGTCGATGAGCGAAGGATAGTAAGCGGTTTGGTTCCAACCTGTTATCAAGAAGAGGACGAGCACGGTGAGTATAGTACCGATTCCTGTCAGCCAAATGCCGTTGCGGTAAGCAACGCTCTTGGAAGCCTTGAAGATTCCCAGCAAGACGAGAACGATACCTATCAACAAGATGAGTGTTAGACCTGGCATCTCTATCAGATTGTTCAAATATGTCAATTCCTCTTCTGTAATTCCCATGCCGCCATGGTCCCCAAATCCATCTTTTGTGAGTACATGGATAAGGAAGGCCACGAAGAACGCTAGGAAGATGAGTGCATTCCATGGCAGTTGTTTGGTGCATCGCTCCAGGATGGCTTCATGCTCGATGTTATTCTTGATGTAAAGTATGCCGAGGATGCGTGCAAGCATGAAGACAGCTATGCCTAGGACAAGATTCCAAGGGTCGAGCAAGGCATCAAGACCATGGCTTGCATTCGCCCATCGACTCAAGACTGGTTGAAGGTCATTTGTGAGATTTCCCTTGTCTATCACGAAATTACTGCCATCGAAGAAGGTTGCTACGGCTCCACCTAGCAGCAGCGGACCTACGATGCCATTGATAACCAAACATACTTGGAAGGTCTTCGGACCCAAGAAGTTGCCTATCTTGTTCTGGAACTCATAGCTCACGGCTTGTATAACGAAGGAGAAGAGGATAATCATCCATAGCCAATAGGCTCCTCCGAAACTCGTGCTATAGAAGAGAGGAAATGATGCGAAGAACGCTCCTCCAAATGTGACGAGGGTGGTAAAGGTAAACTCCCACTTCCTTCCTGTGGAATTGATGATGAGACGACGCTCCTCTGTCGTTTTTCCAAGACAGAATATCAAGGTATTAGCTCCCTGTACAAACATGAGAAACACCAACAAGGCTCCCAACAGTGAGATGAGAAACCACCAATATGCTTGTAAGAATTCGTATGTCATAATTGTAATTGTTGAAAATTAATTGTATCTAGCGAGTTAAAGCGTGTTTGTGTCAACCTTCTCGTATTCTGGACCTTTCTTGATTTGCTTTACCATGATGTTGATTTCCACGGCAAGCATGGTAGTAAAGAGGGCAAGGAAGATGAAGAAGGTGGTGGCTACACTGCCTGCCTCGATGTCGGAGACGGCTGCATTCACAGGTAATAAGTCTTGTATCGTCCATGGCTGGCGTCCTATCTCTGCCACAATCCATCCCGATTCTGAGGCTATGTATGCCAAAGGTATCATGGCTAATGCTGCCAAGAGGAACCAAGTGTAACGCTGGATGTCTTTCTTGTATACGAAGAATAAGCAAACACCGAAGAAGAGGATGAACAGGCATCCCAATCCCACCATCACACGGAAGGCATAGAAGCAAATCGGAATACTTGGCACCAAGTCCTTCTTGTCCTTGATGTAGCCATAGCCGAAGTACTTCATGTTCTCCTGGAGAATACTGATACTTTCTGGTATATTGTATTCTCTGAAAGTTTTTAATGCTTGTATTGCTTTCTTTCCCCTTGCGATCTTTTCATCTACGGATGGTTCCTTGGTCCCATCAGACTTGGTGTATCCGTTGAGGATGTCGTTGACTCCTGGTACGTATCCATTCATGGAGCGGGTGGCGAGGAAGGAAAGCGCATTGGGGAATGCGATACGCATAGCAGGTTCTTTCTCTTTCTCGAAATCTGCTTGCTTGAATGGATTCACTGCGGCGATAATGGTTAAACCCTCACTTTCTCCACCATTATATAATGCTTCCATGGCAGCCAATTTCATGGGTTGGACTTGCGCTACTTTGTATGCAGAGTTATCGCCAGTCATGGCAGCTAACAGGGTCGCCACCAATCCCACGGTTGCTCCTATCTTGATACTGGAGATAGCAAGTTCGTGCTCTCTCTTTTTGTAAAGATACCAACAGCTTACTGCCACGACGAATGCTGCTCCCACAATCCAAGAGGAAGTGACGGTATGTGTAAACTTGTTGATGGCAAAAGGAGAGAGAGCTACATCCATAAAGGATGTCATCTCGAAACGCATGGTATTGGGATTGAAACTTTGTCCCACAGGATATTGCATCCATGAGTTTGCTACCAAAATCCACCATGCCGAGATGGTGGCACCCAGTCCGGTGAGCCAAGTGGAAGCCAGATGGAAACCTCGGCTTACCTTGTTCCATCCAAAGAACATGACAGCGACAAAAGTGCTCTCCATGAAGAAAGCCAGGATGCCTTCTATGGCAAGTGGGGCACCAAAGATATCGCCCACAAACCAGGAGTAGTTGCTCCAATTGGTGCCAAACTCAAACTCAAGGATGATTCCTGTGGCAACGCCCATGGCGAAGTTGATGCCAAAGAGTTTTTGCCAAAATCTTGCCACATCTTTCCAAAAAGGCTTGTTTGTGCGATAGTAGCAAGTTTCGGCAATGCCCATGATGACTGCCAGTCCCAAGGTGAGAGGGACGAACAACCAGTGATAGATGGCGGTGAGTGCGAATTGCGCTCTCGACCAATCAATGGTGGCGGATGTAATGTCTAATAATAAATGTGTCATACTGATTAAAGGTGTTTAGATTGTTATTGTATGTTTTTGTTTTTATGTCTTGGCTTGTGACTCTGCCATTTATCTCTTTAGCATTTCATGTGATACAAAGTCAGCCTTGTCCTTGTTGGGTGCTTTGCTGTCGATGTAATCTGGGAAGAAGAAAAGTTTGAGTACGAGGAAGATAATCGCAAGTTTGATAAGGATGATGGTCCAGAGGGTTTTGCCTAGGGTCATCGTCCTAAAACCATCGTAATAGAGATGGAATGCCTTTGAAAGTAATCCGTGTTTCATAAGCTTGGTATTGGTTAGTGCGGCAAAGATAATGAAAATTGGATAAATTACAAAATGATAAGCTAAGTTTTTCACGTTTAAGGTTAAACATTTCTATAAGTTGTAGATTTTTTCGGTGTTTTTTGGCATTTATTACCCGTTGGCGGAATTAA
>FR893278.1:0-42294 GCA_000436035.1 Prevotella sp. CAG:732
CTTCGTGGAGGAAAGGAACGTATCAAGCTGGTATATATCATATTGGAACAGAGTATTTATAGAGGTTTCCTTCTTATTTTACCAGATTCTTACCACACTTTGGTAATCGGATTACCATAGTGTGGTAATCTCATTACCAAAGAATGGTAACACCCTTACCAAAATTCGGTAAGGTCATTACCATAGCGTGGTATGAATGCTACCACGCTGCGGATACGATGGATTAATATTCATCCCCTTCTTCCTTGACAATGCTCGGACCATCAATGAGTTCCGGACTCGGCACATTGCGGTTGACATCATGGTATGCTTTTCGAATATCTCCCATGCTGATGTCGATGTTCCGGTTGACGGGGCGGTCCTTGTCAACAAGGCTATGAGAGAAGAGCCACTGATAGGTTTTCTTGAGATAGAAGACACGAGCAGGCGTACCATGGTTGGCACCCTGCCACCAGTCGTATATCAATCGAGAGTCATTGCTGCCCTCCTTCAACTTCTCGACGACCACCTTCGATTGCTTCACGGACACTGCCCTATCCGCTGTGCCATGGATAATCCAGAAAGGCAACTTGCCCAGTCCACTGACATCCTTCAGAGAGCAACCTCCACAGAGAGCCATACCGGCAGCGATGCGATCGGGATAGGTGCCACAGACATCCATCGTGCCATAGCCACCCAAGCTCATGCCAAGCACATACACACGAGTGGTATCACAGGCATAATGAGTCTTCACCCAGTCGAGCACATCCATGATCTTCTTCGGACTCCAAGCACCGCCTGGATTCTGGGGAACGATGGTCAGTGCATCGATGTCACGCCCTTTGACGATGGCATCGAGAGGTCCATATCGTCTCACCCTATCCAGATTTCTGCCACAAAGACTTGCCCCATGCAAGAAGATGATGACAGGTGTCTGTTCCATGGAATAAAAATAATCGACAGGTGTATAAACCCAGAAGTTGTAACCTCCAGGAATCTCATCCTTCACTGCCCTGAGGTAGTCGAACGCCGACACTTTGAGGGAAGCAAGGAACAATATTAGCAAAAACAAAGTCTTTCTCATTTCTTATACATTATATAATAATAGCAGCCACGGAGCAATGTATCTCAAGAAAGCCGCAGCCTAACTGATGCAAAGATAAGGAAAAACAATGGAATAAGCAAGCACTTGTCGCCATCCACAAGATAATTTCTGATTCTTTTGCAAAAAATAAATCTTTTTCCTCTTGTGTTAGGTTCTTTTTCACTATCTTTGCATTCGGAAAAAGACAACTACCCCGATTATTGACAGAGATGAAAGCATACCTATATCTTATCATCACTATCCTCATGCTGATGCCAGAGACGATGGCTGCAAGGAAGTTGACATCGAAGGACGCATTTCGTGACTCGGTGGTCAACCGCATATTCTCTTACGCATCGGTACATCGGACTGATACTTTTTCCACCGACCAAGCAACCTATGCCTACACCAAGTTTGTGATGCGCACCAATCATCGTAACTTCACCCTCGCCTTGGTACCTACGATGTACGCCATCGCCCATGGTGGAGGAAGGCAATACATGGGTGAATATTACACCAAGTTCTATAAGAACGAAAAGAACGAAAACGCTACACACCGTCTGCTCACCCTGAGCACCGTGCCACGCCGTCGCAACATCATGTCGTCGGCACTCAACTATCTGACTCCCAACGTCTATGACGAGACACTCTTTCAAGACGTCTATGACGAGTCACTCTTTCAAGACAACATTCTCTCGCCCTATCATCGTTCCAACAAGAAATACTATATCTACGCCGTGACCGTGCTCCCCTTCGGAAAGGCACAAATCTATGTCTATCCGAAATTGAAGAACACCCAGCTAGTGAGGAGCAAAGCCATCGTAGATTACCGCACAGGACAAATCAACTTGGTGGATTTCGAAGGAGAATACGACATGACCCGCTTCTTCATCACCGTCACCATGAACAGTGGCAAGGAGAGCAGTTCGCTCCTGCCAAAGAAGTGCGACCTGAGGGCCAACTTCCGATTTATGGGCAACCAGATTACAGGTATGTACACCTCTGTATATAACCTGCCGAAGATACTGTCAGACTCGCTCATCAACGTGACCGACACTGCCTTGATGTCGAAAGTTCGTCCCATCCCATTGACCCAGGAGGAGCAAAGCATCATCTGTGCATACCAAAAGAAACGAGACATTCAAGATTCCATCGCAAGGAACACCCCTAAGAAGAAAGACTTTGCCAAGGATATTCTCTGGGATGCCATCGGCGACAATGTGCTCAACCGCATCCGACAGAATTTCGGAAGCCAGGACCAAGGCTATCTCCGTATCAGTCCGATTCTCAACCCTCTCTACATGGGATATTCCCATCGCAAGGGATTTGTCTATAAGTTTGATATCAGAGGCAGCTACTCCTTCAATGAGAACATCCAGTTGGCTTTACGTTTCAAGGCTGGTTACAGCTTCAAGCTGCATCAGTTCTTCTTCCGACTGCCAGCTACCTTCAATTACAACAAGAAGCACGATGGATTCTTGGAAGTGGAGCTCGGTAAGGGCAACCGCATCAGTTCGAATGTGGTGGCACGTCGTGTACTCGACATCAGCAAAGACCGAGACAGTCTCATCAACTTCCCTTACGGAGACTACAAGGACTTCAAAGACAACTACTTGCGCATCACCAACCACTGGATGTTCAACAAGCATTGGGGAATGGAACTCGGACTGGTGGCTCACCATCGACAAGCCGTGAACCCAAAGTTTTACGAGGACAACAACTTCCCTGCCACCTATCGTTCGGTGGCTCCTGCCATCGCCGTGGAGTGGCATCCGATGGCAAACCGCGGTCCCGTCATCAAGCTTGACTTCGAGAGGAGCTACAAGAATCTCTTTGGTTCCAATATCAGCTACGATAGATGGGAACTGGATGCGCAAGGCATCATCAATGCCAAGCGCAGACGCTCCATCTCCTTGCGAGGAGGTGCGGGATTCTACACGCAGAAGGGCGACCACTGGTACTTCGTGGATTACACCAACTTCAGGGACAACAATATACCGGGAGGTTGGAATGATGACTGGAGCGGCGAGTTTGAGTTGCTCAGTTCCAGTTGGTACAACGCCTCCGACTACTACGTGAGAGGCAACGCCACCTTCGAATCGCCTACGCTTTTCGCCGCTTGGCTACCCTTTGTAGGACGGTTCATCGAGCGAGAGAGATTCTACGTCAACTCGCTATTGGTGAGAAACTTGCATCCCTATACAGAATGGGGATATGGTTGCACCACACGAGCCATATCACTAGGTGTCTTTGCCGCCTTCCACAACGAGAAGTTTGACGGCGTAGGCTTCAAGTTTGGCTTCGAATTATTCAGAAATTGGTAATACCTTTTTAAAAACAGAACATACCATACTTTTATCCATACGACCATGCAACAAGAAAAAGGAATACAGAAAGATAAGAGTTATCAACTTACCGTCTATAAGGCGAGTGCTGGTTCGGGTAAGACCTTTACCCTAGCCAAGGAATACATGACGCTCGTCATCAAGGACCCTATGGCATATCGCACCATCCTCGCCGTCACGTTCACCAACAAGGCGACCGAGGAAATGAAGATGCGTATCCTCAGCAAACTGTATGGCATCGCACATCGTCTGCCTGATGCCAAGGACTATCTAGAGCAAATCCAAGAGATTCTAGGGGATGACTACTCAGAGCAACTGATCGTTGACAACGCAGGAACCGCCCTCAGCAACCTCATCCACAACTACAATTACTTCCGTGTAGAGACCATCGACACCTTCTTCCAAAGTGTGCTTCGCAACCTGGCAAGAGAACTCGACCTCACTGCCAACTTGCGCATCGGACTCAACGACGAGCAGGTGGAGCAACAGGCTGTGGATGAGTTGATAGAGGAACTGAAGGACACCGACAAGTTGCTCTTCTGGATCATGGAATACATCAAGGAGAACATCGCAGACGACAAGAGTTGGAATGTCATCGGACAGATTAAGAACTTCGGTCGCCACATCTTCAAGGACTATTACAAGGACAATGCCGAGCGCTTGAACGAGTGCTTGAACAAGGAAGGCTTCTTCGAGGCATTCACCTCCAAGATGAGGAACATGCAAAAGGAGGCAAAGGAGCATTTCGAGCAAATCGCCGCCACCTTCTTTGATGCCTTGGAAGAAAACGGTCTCACTGCTGACGATTTCCAAAACAAGACAAGAGGCATCTGGAGCTACTTCAACAAGTTGAGAACAGGCAAGTTTGATGCCGACGACCTACGAAACAGCACCGTCGAGAAATGTCTGGAAAGTCCTGAGGCATGGGTCAAGAAATCGGATGCCAAGCCAGGCAATCCGGCTTACGACATGGTCTGCTCATTCATGTGGGACGTATTGCGCCATTCCGAAGAAACTCGTCCGAAGTTGCTTCGCATCTACAAGAGTACCGACCTCACCTTGCGCCACATGAACCAGCTCAGACTTCTTGGCAGCATCGACCGAAAGGTAAGGGAGATGAACCACGATGCCAACCGATTCCTCTTGAGCGACACACAAAATCTTCTCCACTCATTGATACAAGACAGCGACTCCCCATTCATCTTCGAGAAAATAGGTACGCAGTTGGAGCACGTGATGATCGATGAGTTCCAAGATACGAGTACAGTGCAGTGGAAGAACTTCAAGGTTCTCCTCTTGGAGACGATGAGCCACGAGAATCCTTCCAACCTCATCGTGGGAGACGTGAAGCAGAGCATCTATCGTTGGCGTTCGGGCGACTGGCGATTGCTCAACAATATCAAGGAGCAGTTTACGCCAAGTCATACCATCGACGAAGAGCCATTGAAGACCAACTATCGTTCCGACCGCAACATCATCGAATTCAATAACGCCTTCTTCGTTGCGGCGAAGGACAAGGAGTACGAAGCCCTCAGCCAGTTGGACGATTCCGCAGAGCAACTCAAGAAAGCTTATGACAATGAAGATGTCAGGCAAGATGTGCCGAAGAAAAAAGGCGACAAAGGCTACGTGCGCATTCAACTCTTCGCCGCCGCCAACAACAAGACATCAAGCGAGGATGGCGAGTCTTACCAAGACAAGATGATGAGAATGACTCAAGAAACCATTCAAGAGTTGTTGGATAAAGGCGTAAAATACAACAAGATAGCGATCCTAGTGAGAAGCAACCGAATCATCCAGGACATCGCCGATTACTTGATGAGTCACACCGACTATCCGTTGGTTTCCGACGAGGCTTTCCGTCTCGATGCCTCACAAGCGGTCAACCTGTTGGTGACGGCGCTCTATCATCTTACCCATCCTGATGACTTGATAGCGCAAAGTGCCATCAGAAAGTTTGCCAGAGTATATCTGGAGAATGAAGAGATAGCCAGCAGCTTCTTCGAACAGAGGAAGGAACTATTACAAGAGCCTCTCCTCGACTTGGCAGAGAAATTGGTTTGCCATTTCCATCTCAATGAAATCGAGCAACAGAGTGCCTACGTGTGCGCCTTCTTCGACCAGTTGAGTACCTATCTCGCCGACAACGGCAGCGACATCGACGACTTCCTTGCGGAATGGGATTCTAGCATTCACTCCAAGAGCATCCATAGCGACAAGGTAGATGGCATCCAACTGATTTCCATCCACAAAAGTAAGGGACTGGAGTTTGACAACGTCATTATGCCATTCTGCGACTGGACCATGGAGAAAGGTGATACCATCTGGTGCTCACCTACCGAGGCACCCTACAATGAGTTGCCGCTCGTTCCCGTGGATTTCAGCAGCAAGAAGATGATGGGCAGCGTCTATGAGCAAGACTACAAACAAGAGCACTTGCAGAACATGGTCGATAACCTCAACCTGCTCTATGTCGCCTTCACACGTGCTGGTAGAAACCTCTTCGTATATGGCAAAAGAGGCTACGACACCTTGCGTAGCCACACCATCGAGAATAGCCTGAAAGCCGTGAGCACCGAGTTGACAAAGCTCAATGAGAAGCGTGGCGAGGATGCCTTGCCATTAAACTATCAAGACGGTGGCGAGGACATCAAGGCTGGCGATGTGGAATTTGAGTATGGCATCATCGACACGGAGACCAAAAACGAGGATACCAAGGAGGAGGCTAACGTCTTCCTGAAAAAGGCTAAGAGTATCAAGGCGGTCATCAAGACCATGCCAAACCTGCGCGAGTTCAAACCTAGCCAAAAGAGTCTCGACTTCATACAAGGTGAGGATGAGGACGACCAACAGCAGTTCTACATCAAGTTGGGTACTGTGCTACACTCCCTCTTCTCCACCATCCATACCAAGGACGATGTGGAGAAAGCTCTCAAGCAACTGGAACTAGACGGTGTGCTCTACGATGAGAACATCTCGAAAGAGAGAATCGAAAACATGCTGAGAAAACGACTCAACAGCGACCTGGTAAGTGATTGGTTCTCTGACAAATGGAAGGTGATGAACGAGTGTAATCTCCTCTACATCGATGCCGAGGGAAAGGTGAAGCAAGACCGACCGGACCGAGTGCTCATCGGAGAGAACGAAATCATCGTCATCGACTTCAAGTTTGGTAAACCGAAGCCAGAATATCACAACCAAGTGAGAGGCTATATGAGTCAAATCAAAGAGATGGGACATCCAAATGTGAAAGGTTACCTTTGGTATGTATATCCCAACAAAGTAGAAGAAGTAAAATAAACTAGAAAAAATGGAATCATTTCTCAAATACGTAGCACAAGATATTCTCCAGGAATATGGCACCGACCTCAGTCAGGTGGCTGTGGTCTTCCCAAACAAGCGTGCCAGCCTGTTTCTCAACGAGGAATTGATGCGACAGGTAGGTCATCCTATCTGGTGCCCTACCTATATCACCATCAGCGACCTCTTCCGTCGCCATTCCAACTTGCAAGTGGCTGACCCTATCAAACTCATCTGCGACTTGCACAAGACCTTCATCGAGGCAGTACAGACCGACGAGACGCTCGATCACTTCTATGGCTGGGGGCAGCTCTTGCTAGCCGACTACGACGACATCGACAAGAACATGGCTGACGCACAACAAGTATTCTTCAATGTAGAAAACCTTCACGCGCTCGATGACGATAGTTACCTCACCGAGGAGCAGCGCAAGATACTCAAGAAGTTCTTCGGCAACTTCCGTGACGACCAAGACAGTGAACTTAAGAAAAGATTCTTGCAGCTCTGGAGTCATCTTGGTGAAATCTATACAAATTTCAACCAACGACTGGAGGCGCAAGGACTTGCCTACGAGGGTGCACTCTATCGCAAGGTGGCTGAAAACAAGGAGATTACATTCGAACACGAGACCTACCTCTTCATCGGTTTCAATATGATGCAAGAGGTAGAGCAAAAGTTGTATGCCCAGCTCAAAGGCAAGGCAAATTGCCATTTCTACTGGGATTACGACCAGTATTATGTGAACGATCATCGAGACATTCGCTCTCTCGACCGAAAAGATCGCAACTTCAAGAATGAGGCAGGACACTACATAAGTCAATATCTTGGCATATATGGCAACAAGTTGGGTGACCATCCTCAGCACGATGCCATCTACAACAATATGAACCGTGAGAAGAGCATCACATTCATCAGTGCACCAACTGAGAATGTGCAGGCTCGCTATGTCTATAACTGGCTCATGGAGAAGAAGCACCAGCAAGAAGACGGACAATGGGTAAGCAGATACGAGGCAGACAGAAAGACCGCCATCGTACTCGCCGACGAAAGTTTGTTGCCTTCCGTCATCCACTCCTTGCCAGAGGAGGTAGATAAGGTGAACATCACCCTCGGTTACCCACTCCAGCAGACCCCATTCTTCAGTTTGATACAGCAGTTGGTAAACCTGCAGACCATCGGTCATCCCAAGGGCAGCAGCACGTACCGTCTCCATTATATAAGTAAGGTGTTGCGTCATCCATACGCCAGTTTCATTTCCGAGCATAGTCAAGCACTCATCGAAAACTTGGAAGCCAAGAAGCATTTCTATCCGACAAGAGAGGAACTCTGCTTGGAAGGCGACGAGGGACTGGGCATCCTCTTCTCTGACCTGGAGGCGAACGAGAACTTCAACCTAGCATTGACTGATTATCTCGTGGCGATACTCAAGTGCATCGGTACCCGAACTCAGGAAGAGCAAGAACCATTGTTCAAGGAATCCTTGTTCCGCACCTATACGCTCATCAACCGTCTGAGAGGTCTGATCGCCTCTGGCGACTTGGTCGTGGACATCATCACCTTGGAGCGTTTGATATTGCAACTCTTCCAGACCACCTCGATTCCTTTCCATGGCGAGCCAGCCGAAGGCATCCAAATCATGGGTGTACTCGAAACTCGAAACCTCGACTTCGAGCACATCCTTGTATTGTCGTGCAATGAAGGCAACATCCCGAAGGGAGTGAGCGACGCATCTTTCATCCCTTATTCCATCCGCAAGGCGAATGGCTTGACCACCATCGACAACAAGGTTTCCATCTTCGCCTACTACTTCTTGAGTATGTTGCAAAGAGCAGATGACATCACGCTCACTTACAACAATGCGACAGAAGATGGACATTCGGGAGAGATGAGCCGATTCATGTTGCAACTGATGGTGGAAAGCAAGCACGACATCCAACGAGAGTCGCTCACCACGGGCCAGAATCCTGACCGTCCTGACTATCACGAGATCAAAAAGACCGAGCGTATGATGCAGATACTCAACCGTGAGCATCTCATCACGCCTACTTATCTCAATACTTTCATCAGATGCAGTAAGCGATTCTATTACAGATACATACTTGGATTGAAGGAACTAGACGAGATAGAAGATGAAATAGACAATCGTATCTTTGGTAACATCTTCCATAGAGCCTCCCAGCTCTTCTATCTTCAGTTTGCCAGTCCATCCGACATCGCTACCAACGAGAAGGGTGAGCAACAGCTCATACACCCTATCGTCATCATGAAGGGTGACATCGCCAATGCCATCAAGAATGAGACATTGCTCTACAGACTGGTGGATCAAGCCTTCCGTGAAGAACTCTTCAAGGTGAAGGAGAATGGTTACCATCCTGCTTACAACGGACTCCAACTCATCAACCGAGAGGTCATCACCAGCTACCTCCGACAGTTGTTGAAGATAGACGAGGAACTTGCGCCATTCACCATCAAGGGCTTGGAATTGAAGGTGTCTTCCTTTTTCGATTTCGATACTCCAGATGGAAAGAAACGATTGGAACTGGGCGGATTCATCGACCGACTGGATGCTGTATCGGCTAATGGCAACTCGGGAGTCGGCAATATCGCTGAGCGCATCCGTGTCATCGACTATAAGACCGGTCGCACTCCGTCCTCCTTCCCAAAGACCGCAGAAAGCCTCTTCGATAGCAAGGAGATTGAGAAACATTCCGATTACTATCTGCAAGCGATGCTCTACTCACTCATCGTGAAACATGACCAGAAGTTGAATCCAGCAGAAGATCCAGTTAGTCCGGCATTGCTCTTCATCCAGCAATCAGGCGCACAAGGCTACGACCCTACCCTCAAGTTTGGCAGGGATCTCATCATGGATGCCGCCACCTACGAGGCTGAGTTCATGGTAGGACTGAGCGGTCTCATCGCAGAGATATACGACAAAGACCTGCCATTCTCGCCAACGGACAACAAAATGCGTTGCAACACCTGTCCGTTTGCATCATTATGTAAGTAAAAATGTAAAACTCTCTTAAAAAAACTTGTCGTCAGTACCCTGAAGCAAGTGGTACAACGTATTAAAAGAGAAAAAAGGACAGAAAAGACGAGAAATCGCAAAAAAGACATATTTTCTGTATGTTTATAATATAAAATTGTGTATCTTTGCAGACAAATTAAATCATATCAAATAAAACAATGAAAAGAATTCTAGTAATCTTGCAGTTACTGCTCGTAGTGCTTTTCACCCAGGCTCAGATGATGAACCCAGTGAAATTCACGTCTTCGCTGAAGACCAATGGCACCGCAGAAGCAGAGATCGTATTTACAGGCAAAATCCAACCAGGATGGCACGTCTATTCAACAGGTTTAGGCAACGATGGTCCTATCTCAGCGACATTCAATGTCAACAAGATGGATGGTGCAGAAAAGGTAGGCGGATTGCGACCAAGAGGTAATGAAATCTCCAAGTTCGACAACCTCTTCGGCATGAAACTTCGCTACTTTGAGGGTAGCGTCACATTCGTTCAGAAGATTAAGTTTACCAAGCCAACCTATAATATAGATGTATATGTAGAGTACGGTGCTTGCAACGACCAAAACTGTATGCCACCTAGCGAGGCTACCTTCAAGAGCGAAGGCAAAGCTCCTGCAGTAGATGCTAAGGCGGCTAAGGACGAAAAAAAAAATGAGGAAGCCAAGCTTGACCCAGCTGCTCTAGCCAGGGCAAAGGCTGACTCTCTCGCTAAGTTGGCTGCCCTTGGCACTGAGGTAGATACGACCCAGGCTGTGGATTCAGCAGCATTGGCTAGTGCGATGGAAACACTCGACACCAAGTCACTTTGGAAGCCTGTAGTCAAGGAATTGCAGCAGTTTGGCGGTGCCAACGACATCGCCAACCATTCCCTCATCTATATTTTCTTGATGGGTCTCGTCGGCGGTCTCCTCGCTTTGGTGATGCCATGTATCTGGCCTATCATCCCTATGACCGTGAGCTTCTTCTTGAAGCGTGCAAAGGACGATAAGAAGAAAGGTATTCGCGACGCGGTGACCTATGGTCTCTCTATCGTCATCATCTATCTCGGTTTGGGATTGCTGATTACCGCTATCTTCGGTCCTAGCAAGTTGAACGAACTTTCTACCAGTGCGGTCTTCAACATCATCCTCTTCTTGCTCTTGGCAGTATTTGCTTTCTCATTCTTCGGATGGTTCGAAATCAAATTGCCAGATCGTTGGGGAAATGCAGTAGATAACAAGGCATCTAGCACTACCGGCATGATTTCCATCTTCTTGATGGCATTCACCTTGGTATTGGTATCCTTCTCTTGTACCGCTCCTATCATCGGACTCTTGTTGGTTCAGACCGTTACCTCAGGCGACTGGTTGGCTCCTACAGTCGGTATGTTTGGTTTCGCCATCGCATTGGCATTACCATTCACCCTCTTCGCCTTGTTCCCATCTTGGTTGAAGTCTGCACCTAAGTCAGGCACATGGATGGAGACCATCAAGATTGTCTTGGGTTTCGTGGAGTTAGCTTTCTCTTTGAAGTTCCTCTCAGTAGCCGACTTGGCATACGGCTGGCATATCATGGATCGTGAGGTATTCCTCGCTCTCTGGATTGTCATCTTTGGTGCTTTGGGTCTCTATCTCATCGGCAAGTTGAAGTTCCAGGTAGATGCCATCGGCGGCGACATTCAGAAACCAATGCCAGTACCTTGCATCATGCTCGGTCTCTGCTCTTTGGCATTCGCCATCTATATGGTTCCTGGTCTATGGGGTGCTCCTTGCAAGGCAGTGAGCGCATTTGCACCTCCTGTTAACACACAGGACTTCAACCTCAACACCAAGACTGTAGAGCCTGCCTATAAAGACTACGAGTTGGGTATGGCAGCAGCCAAGGCAGCCGGTAAGCCAGTGCTGATCGACTTCACCGGATTTGGTTGTGTCAACTGCCGCAAGATGGAAGCATCTGTATGGACAGACCCATCAGTAGCCGACAAGTTGACCAAGGATTACGTCTTGATTTCCCTCTACGTGGATGACAAGACTCCTCTCCCAGAGCCAATGGAGGTAACCTTCAATGGCGAGAAGAAGACTTTGCGTACCGTAGGCGACAAGTGGAGTTATCTCCAGGCTAGCAAGTTCGGAGCCAACGCCCAGCCATTCTACGTAGCAGTTGACAACGATGGCAACCCATTGACCGCATCGTTCAGCTACAAGGAGGACGTACCAGCTTACCTCGACTTCCTCAACAAGGGTCTTGACGCATTTAGAAAATAAAGACCTGACATAGGAATGACACAAAGAAAAATAATTCTTTCATAATAACGATAAAAACCGAAGGTGTGAGTGTGACAAGTCGTCTCTCATCCTTCGGTTTTTCTTTTTGTGGCACACTATTTGTAAGCGAAATTTTCGTGTGGCATACTGTCTTGAAGGCATGACTACGATGTCACATCAAGAGAAATCAATCAACAAATTTAAAATAAGCAAGCCAATGAACACAAAAGAAGTTCCTGTATTATTGCTTACAGGTTATCTGGGCAGTGGTAAGACCACCTTGCTCAACAAGATTCTCGCCAACAAGAAAGGTATCAAGTTCGCTGTCATCGTCAATGACATCGGCGAAGTCAACATAGACGCAGCCTTGATTGAGAAAGGCGGCGTGGTAGGTCAGAAAGACGATTCTCTCGTAGCTCTCCAGAACGGTTGCATCTGCTGTACGCTGAAGATGGACCTCGTAGAGCAGTTGAAGGAGATAGTCGACATGAAGAAGTTCGACTACATCGTCATCGAGGCGAGCGGTATCTGCGAGCCAGCTCCTATTGCACAGACCATCTGCTCCATCCCATCCCTCGGTCCTGAGTATATCAAGAATGGCGTACTGCGTCTCGATAGCATCGTGACAGTGGTGGATGCCCTTCGCATGAAGGACGAGTTTGCCAACGGTGATGACTTGATGAGAGACAACATCGACGAGGAAGACTTGGCATCCTTGGTTATCCAGCAGATTGAGTTCTGCAACATCATCTTGCTCAACAAGGCTGCCGAGGTAGAGCCTAAGGAACTGGAGAAACTCAAGCAAATCATTCGTGCCATCCAACCAAAGGCTGAAATCTTCGAGTGCAACTACGGCGATGTAGATCTCGACAAGATTGTCAACACTCACAAGTTCGATTGGAACACCGTAGCCACATCAGCAGGATGGATTCAGGAAATCGAAGCTGAGCGCAACGGCAAGAAGGAAGAAGAGGAAGAGCATCACCACCACGATGACGATGAGGAGCACGATGAGGAGCACGATGAGCACGAGCATCATCATCACGACCACGATGACGACGACCACGAACATCACCATCACCACCACCATCATGATCACGACCATGAGGAAGGCGAGGCTGAGGAATATGGTATCGGAACCTTCGTCTATTACAGCCGCAAGCCATTCGACCTCGGATTGTTTGACGAGTTTGTCGCTAGAAAATGGCCTCGTGATGTCGTGCGTGCCAAGGGTATCTGCTACTTCGCCGACGAGAAGGACATGTGCTATGTCTTCGAGCAGGCAGGTAAGCAAAAGACTGTGAAGCAGGCAGGACAGTGGCTCGCCACTATGCCAAAAGACCAGTTGGACGAGTTGTTGGCTCGCGAGGAGCAACTCCGAAAGGAATGGGACCCAGAGGTAGGCGACCGCATGATCAAGATTGTCTTCATCGGTCAGCACTTGCAAAAGGAAGCCATCACAGCCGAACTCGACAAGTGTCTTTGGGACTAAAAATGAGACTCATACACAGAGTCTTTCATGAAAATACTGACAGATAGAAAGAATAATTAGGGAAAAACGGCAGAAAACTGTCATTTTTCCCTTTTTTTATGTACGAGTATCGTTTTTTTTTGTTAATTTTGCAGCCGATATTACAATAATAATATGCCCCTAAAAAGCAATGTAGATGGACAAAGCATATAAGAACATAGAATTCAGAACCGCAACACTGAGAGATTACGATGCTTGCTTGAACATCATCAACAAGGCAAGAACGCAGATGATCGACTCAGGTTTGCATCAATGGAACGATGGTTACCCATCGGGCGATGATGTACTCAACGACATCAATAATGGGGTGGCACATGTTCTCACGATAGATAATGAGATAGCAGTTTATGGAGCCGTCATTCTGAATGGCGAGCCTTGTTATGACACGATCGCAGGCAATTGGCAGACCAATGGCAACTATTACGTGATACATCGTTTTGCTACCCTACCCGAATTTCAGCGTGAGGGATTGGCACAGAAATTCATCAGATGCGTGAGAGGTCTTTGCGAAGTGGAGCAGGTGCCAAGCATCAAGGTTGACACGCACATCAAGAACTTCAAGATGATCGGTTTGTTGTCTTCTTTGGGCTTCTGCTATTGTGGCATCATCGATTATGGCACCCGCGGCACTCGCGCTGCTTTCGAATATGTAACGCTCAATATGGATGCAGTCAACAACTTCTAGCGCTTTTTTTCTTCTTTCTTCCATTTTGTGCAAAGCAGATTTGGAGAAACCATATTTTTGCTGTATCTTTGCAAAAGAAATAACAGTACTTTTATGGAAGAAAGAAACTCTTTGATGAAGCAATTGGTGGAAAAACTCAACCAAGCTTCAGAATCTTATTATAACGGCAAGGGCGAACTGATGACCGACTACGAGTGGGATTCGATGTTCGACCAACTGAAATCATTGGAGGAAGAGACCGGTGTCGTACTCCCCGACTCTCCCACCAATAAGGTTTCAGAGGACTCCATCTCCGGACAGAAGGAAGAGCATGAGTTTGCCGCCCTTTCTCTCGCCAAGACCAAGCAAGTAAGCGAATTGGTGAAATGGGCAGACGGCAAACCTATCTGGATGTCATGGAAGTTGGATGGCCTCACACTCGTCGTGACCTACGATGAGGGAAAGCTCACCAAAATCGTTACTCGTGGTAATGGCCACATCGGTACCAATATCACACATCTTGCTCCCGCTATCAAGGGGGTGCTCCCTACCATCTCCGAGAAGGGACACCTGGTGATCAGAGGCGAGGCAGTCATCTCATACGCCGACTTTGAGCGTTTTCTCATCGAGACGGAAGGAGACTACGCCAACCCACGCAATCTGGCTTCGGGCTCTCTGACATTGAAAGACGTGGATGAGGTGAAGCAAAGACGCATCCAGTGGATTCCTTTCACGCTCGTCTATACCGAGAAGGACATCAACTCATGGGGCGAGCGAATGCAGTTCCTCGACGAGATGGGCTTCCAGACGGTAGAGCGAGTTGACATCCAACAGCCAACAACAGATAACATCCAAGCCGACATTGATGCATTTACGCTAAAGGTAACCCAAAATGTCAACCCATTCCCTGTAGATGGTCTTGTCATCACCTACGATGACACCCAGTTTGCTTCGACCGGTTCGGTGACAGGGCATCATGCTACTCGTGCTGGCTTCGCCTTCAAATGGCAAGACGAGCACGCCGACACCACCCTCGACCACATCGAATGGTCGTGTGCCGCAAGCACCATCACTCCTGTTGCCATCTTCGAACCTGTGGAACTAGAAGGCACGACCGTGCGCCGTGCATCACTCTGCAACATCAGCGAGTGTGAGCGACTGGGCATCGGTGGAAAGGGCACCAAGTTGCAAGTCATCAAGGCCAACAAGATTATTCCGAAAATCATCAAGATAACAGAGAGCATCGGCGTCTTGGAGATACCAAAGACTTGTCCGGTGTGCGACGCTCCAGCCCACATCATCGAAAGCGAGAGTGGCACGAAGACGTTGCATTGCTCCAATCCCGACTGTACCGCCAAGCAACTGAAGAAATTCACTCGTTTCGTGAGCAAGGATGGACTCGACATCGACGGCATCTCCGAACAGACCGTCTCCACCTTCATCAATGAGGGATGGATCAAGGAATATGCCGACTTCTATCATCTCAAGGACTTCGCCCACCAAATCATCACATTGGAGGGATTCGGAAGAAAGTCGGTACACAACCTGCTCGAAAGCATCGAGAAGAGTCGCCAAACGGATGCCAGACATTTCTTGTTTGCACTCAACATTCCGCTCTGCGGAAGTGACGTGTGCAAGCGACTGCTTGGACGCTATCACCTCAACCAACTGATAGAGACGGCACGCACCTCACTCTTCGATGACGAGTTTGCCAGCATCGACGGCATCGGTCCGGAGAAGAGCGCACGCTTCATCGAATGGTTCCACAACGACAAAAACTTCGAGCGAGTGACCCATCTCCTGAAGGAGTTGACCATTCAGGAAGAGGAAAAAGGCGAGACGGGCACAAAGTGCGAGGGACAGACCTTTGTGATAACAGGCGACGTCCATCACTACAAGAATCGCAACGAACTGAAGGCTTACATCGAGAGCCAGGGTGGCAAGGTGACAGGAAGCGTGAGCAAGAGCACCACTTACCTCATCAACAACGACGCCGAGTCGCAAAGCACCAAGAACAAGAAGGCGCATCAACTGGGTATCGCCATCATCACAGAAGAACAATTCATGCAACAGTTTACATAAGCTGTTCACAAAGCAACCATAAATTAAAAGACAATGTACATAGCAATCGCAGGCAACATAGGTAGTGGCAAGACCACGCTCACCAATATGCTGGCTAAGCATTACGGCTGGAAGAAGTTCCTGGAGCCAGTGGAGAAGAACCCCTACCTTGACGACTATTACAAGGACATCCCCCGATGGGTGCTCAACATGGAGGTCTATTACCTGAAGCAGCGCTTCAAGAACCTCCTCGACATCCAGCAGAGCCAAGAGACCATCATACAAGACCGAAGCATCTTCGAAGGTGTGTATGTCTTCGTAGCCAACAACCGCAAGATGGGATATATGGACGAGAGAGACTTCGACACCTACATGGGACTCTTCGACTCCATGATGGAAGTGGTCAGTCCACCAGAGCTGATGATATACCTCCGCTCTTCGGTACCTCACCTGGTGTCCAACATCCAGAAGCGAGGCAGGGACTACGAGCAGCAGATTCCGCTGGACTACTTGCAAGGTCTCAACACACTTTACGAGGAGTTCATCTACCAAAAATACAAGGGCAAGGTACTCGTAATAGATGTCGATAACATCGACTTCGAGCACAATCCCAAGGAGTTTGGCGCCATCCTCGACCAAATAGACGCCAATCTGTTCGGTCTCTTCTCCAAGGAGGACAAGTAGCCCACCTCAAGAGACGAATGTATCAAAACATACAAACCATTATAACATTAAGACACTATGCATATAGCAATAGCTGGCAACATAGGTAGCGGCAAGACTACCCTCACCAAATTACTGAGCAAACGATATGGTTGGAAGCCAAACTTCGAACCAGTAGATAACAACCCTTATCTTGCTGATTATTACAAGGATATGGAGCGTTGGTCATTCAATCTCCAAATCTATTTCCTCAACAAACTTTTCCACGACGTGGTAGAGATTTCCAAGAGTGAGGAGAATATCATCCAAGACCGTACCATCTTTGAGGATGCCAAGATTTTCGCTCCCAACCTGCATGAGATTGGCATGATGAGCGACCGTGACTTCGCCAACTACACCGACCTCTTCGACTTGATGATCAGTCTGGTGAAGTTGCCCGACCTCATGATCTACATCCGAAGCAGCATCCCTACCCTCGTGAGCCACATCGAGCGCCGAGGCAGAAACTTCGAGAAGAGCATCCGCATCGACTACCTGCAGGGACTCAACAATCGTTACGAAGAATGGATCAAGAACTACAAGGGCAAGCTCATCATCATCGATGGTGACCACCTCAACTTCGAGGAGAACCCAGAGGACTTCCGCAAAATTACCGACCAGATAGACGCAGAGCTGTTCGGTCTCTTCCCTATGGAATAACCCCAAGACTACACAACATGAACTAAGCAATTAACCGCATCGTATAACAACTAGATATTCAGCAGTATATGAAACATTACGATATAGACCAAGATATGAGATACTTGCAGCTTCTGTCGCAGTCGTTCCCGACTGTGGCTGAGGCCAGCACAGAGATTATCAACTTACAAGCCATCCTCAACTTGCCTAAGGGAACGGAGCATTTTCTCGCCGACATCCATGGTGAGTATGAGGCATTCCAGCACGTACTCAAGAACGCTTCCGGTAACATCAAGCGTAAGGTGAACGAACTCTTCGGAACCACCCTGCGTGAACAGGAGAAGCGCGAACTCTGTACGCTGATTTACTATCCAGAGGAGAAGCTGGAACTAGTGAAGCAGAACGAACCAGACATCAACGACTGGTATCACATCACGCTCCACCAACTCGTAGCCGTATGCCGAGACGTATCGAGCAAATACACTCGCTCGAAAGTTCGCAAGTCGCTCCCTACCGACTTCTCTTACATCATCCAGGAGTTGCTGCATGAGCGTACCGACGACCACGACAAGGCTGCCTACGTGAATGTCATCGTAGATACCATCATCTCGACCGGCAGAGCCGACGATTTCATCATTGCCATCGCCAATGTGATCCAGCGTCTCGCCATCGACTCCCTCCATATCCTCGGCGACATCTACGACCGTGGTCCAGGCGCACATATCATCCTCGACACGATGAAGCGCTATCACAGTTGGGACCTCCAGTGGGGTAACCACGACATCTTGTGGATGGGTGCTGCGGCAGGCAACGACGCTTGCATCTGCAATGTGATCAGACTGAGTTTGCGATATGCCAACCTCACCACCTTGGAGGATGGCTATGGCATCAACTTGGTGCCTCTTGCCACCTTTGCGATGGAGACATACAAGGACGACCCTTGCACGGAGTTCCTGCCTAAGTTGAATGGTGGAGCCAGCGTCTTGGACGACAAGACCCAGCGACTCACGGCACAGATGCACAAAGCCATCGCCGTCATCCAGTTCAAGGTGGAGGCACAGATTATCTCCAAGCATCCGGAATGGAAGATGGAGGGTCGCAAGCTCTTCGAGCACATCGACTACAAGAAGGGAACCATCGAGATAGATGGCAAGGAATACGAGATGACCTCTTGCCACTTCCCTACCATCGACCCAAAGAATCCTTCCGAGCTCTCTGAGGAAGAGCTAACATTGATGAAGAAACTCCATCACTCCTTCTCCGTCTGCGAAAAGTTGCACAAGCACATCAAGGTGATGCTCCTGCATGGTTGTATGTACGCCATCTTCAACAACAACCTCCTCTTCCACGCCTCATGTCCACTCAATGCCGACGGCAGTCTGAGAGAGGTGGAGATTTATCCAGGCAAGAAGTACAGTGGCAGAGACTTGATGCACCATACGGGCATGCAGATACGCACGGCATTCCAGCAGGATTCCGATCCCGACGAGAAAGCCTACGCCATCGACTACTTCCTATATCTCTGGTGCGGTCCCGACAGTCCACTCTTCGACAAGAGCAAGATGGCTACCTTCGAGCGTTATTTCATCACCGACAAGGAGACGCACAAGGAGGAAAAGGGCTATTACTTCAAGTTGAGAGACAGCGAGGAGGTCATCGACCACATCATGGATGCCTTTGGGGTGACGGGACCCAACCGTCATATCATCAATGGTCACGTACCTGTGAGAACGACCAAGGGTGAGAACCCTATCAAGGCAAATGGCAAGTTGATGGTCATCGATGGTGGTTTCTCTAAAGCCTATCACAACGAGACCGGTATCGCCGGTTATACCTTGGTCTATCACTCCCGTGGTTTCCAACTCGTTCAGCACGAGCCATTCACAAGCACAGAGGATGCCATCAAGAGAGGTACCGACATCAAGAGCACCACACAGATCGTAGAGATGTCGAACCGCAGGATGCTGGTAGCCGATACCGACATAGGTGTCGAGTTGCGCAAGCAGATCGCCGACTTGGAAGAGCTTCTCTTCGCCTACCGTCATGGATTCATCAAGGAAAGAGAGAAGAAATGATATGCTGAATACATAAACTAAAATCTGCAATAAAATGAAAAGATTAATGTCCATGCTTATAGTCTGCTTCATAGCCTGCGGACTACTCGTTTCTAAAGCCCAAGGCAAGCAAAACCAAAGTAAACAAACTGTAGAGGCAGACACAACCGCTACTGATACAACTTTGGACGTCATCGCCTACTTCGCAAAAGGAGACACATGCGACTATTGGATTTCCGAAACCAAATGGAAAATCAATGGCAAAGATACGATCAAAACTACCGACATCGCAACAAAGATTCGACTTGTTGTCACAGATTCGACCGCTACAGGCTACAAAATGAATTACACATTCATGGATATCGACAATGACACAACCACCAACTCATTGGAAGCAAAACTAGCCAACGCGATTGCCGAAAGAGTCGGAAAGACGGTCATTGGTACAACTATAGAGTTTGAAACTGATGAATATGGGACCATCACTAAAATTCATAACCTCAGTCAAATCAAGAAGCAAGCTAAAACTCTCTTCAAAGACTGCATGAAAGACCTTGCCAATATGCCAGAAATGAAATTCATGAAAGAATTAGGTTTCGACATTTCAGACATCAGCAAGAATGTGTCCACAGACGAATTGGTAGAAGGATACGTTGAAGAATTGAAAGATTTATTTTTTTGCCATGGCAACACATATAAGATAGGAGAAACAGAAGAGCACGAAGATGCCACTGAAAATTCCTATGAGTCAGACTCCAACCGTTCCGTGTCTATCGATGAAGATGGCAATTATACAATACAGGGAGAAGTTATCAGTGTAATACCGCAATCAGACATCAAAGCGTTGCTAAGCGGTTTTGTGGGTGCCCTCAAAGACAAGAGCATCTCTGATAATTTTGAAAAAGAGTTTGATTCGCAAGTTAATGTTGATGCCAAAAACTCGTCTTGGTTTGCAATAAGCTGCTATCCTGATGGTTGGCCTTACGAAGTGATTAAGCAAAACAAAGTAAAACTGGGTGACTTGGAAAAAGTTAGCCAAACTCATATAGAAGAATGTTACTTCTCTCACATCAAGAAGTAATATTATTTACCAAAAGAAAACAATAGCAAGTAAAAAGTTGCCATTTTGCATGTTGATATTCACAGCGAATACTTCTGCGCAAAGTGGCAACCTTTTTTTATTGTTTACCTCTTACATCTTCTCTTCCCCATACATCTCTTTCCACCAAGAGCCATCATCCTGAAGCCATTTGGCAAACCAAGCGAAGATGGTGTCTTGCCACTTGATTCGTTTCTGATAGTCGGTGATGTGATGATCCTCTCCATTCACCAGCACCATGGCAGTAGGATGGTTCAAGAGTTTCAGAGCTGTATAAAGTTGGATGCTCTCGCCCACTGGCACATTATGATCTGCCGTGCCATGGAGGAAAAGTAATGGCGTGTGAATTTTGTCGGCATTATAGAGCGGACTCTGATCTACAAAGAGATGCTTGTTGGTCCATGGATACTCGTTTGCCATCGACACCTCACTATAACTATAGCCCCAATAGCCCTCACCCCAATAACTGGTGTGGTCGCTGATGCCAGCATGGGAAATGGCTGCGGCGAAGAGGTCGGTCTGAGTCTGAAGATACTGAGTCATAAAACCACCATAGCTGGCACCGATACAGCCTATCTTCTTACGGTTCACATAATGGTGCTCATCACAGAAAGCCTTCGTGCTCGCAATGATGTCCTCTGCTACACCTTCACCTGCCGTATCCACATGTCGAGCTGAGAATTTCTGTCCAAAACCGGTAGCACCACTTGGATTGATCACCAAGACCACATATCCCATCGCAGCATATACATGATGAGGATAACGACTTTGGAACATACGACTTGTAGGACTACAACCGCCGTAATAATTGACTACCATGGGATACTTCTTGTTGGCATCGAAGTGAGGCGGCAGATAGTAACGGCAGCATAAGGTGTCTCCTCGGGAATTGATGTAGTTCCAAGCCTTGCAATCACCTAGCTCGACATTCTTCAAAGCCTCACGCCCAAAGTCCTCCATCAACTGTCCCTTCAATGTTTTTATATTCATCTTGTAAAGTCGATCTGCATTGGATGCACTCTGACCGGAGAAAGCCATCTCACCTGATGACGTGGCAACAGAGAAACTCTTGACATATTCTTCTGGCGACTGAATGAGCGTAAATTTTCCACTCTTTGGGTTAAGTTGGAAGAGATGCACGCAGTCTTTATCCTCAGCCGAGAAATAGATATTGCCATCCCCCTTGCTCCACTCCACACTCTGTACATTTGGATTGAAGTCCTTGGTCAGTGGGCGCACCTTCTTGTCTGCCAGCGACATGACGTAGAGTTGAGTATCTATCATACTAGGTGTCTGACCTTCGTCCACATTCTTTCCAATGCCATCAAATGCCTCTGGCGAACCCGTAAGCAACACACTCTTGCCATCTGGAGAAAAGTATGCGCCACTCACAAATCCATCCTTATCTACCAAAGTATCAGCCTGTAAGGTATTGAGGTCGAGACGATAGATGGAAGTCAGGGTGGTAGGACGCTTGGTGAGTCGTTCCTCGCTCTTACTCATCAGAATGTAACGAGAATCGGCAGAGATGTCATTGAGATAAACATTGTGATAACCAAACGTGAGTGGTTGCATGACACCTGTAGCCAAGTCGTATTTGGCTAGGCTGCTTCGTTCTCTCCATCCCGGTTGTCTATCATCAGGCGACTTGATGTCAAATACCTGTGCATCCTTCTTTCTACCCTCAGTCGTAACAGTAAAAACCAGCGACTTCTCATCAGGCGTGAACTGGAAATAACCTTCAGGCAACTCCTCCACCAAAACTTCACGTTGCATATTAAGCGGATTGACGGTGATGAGCTGTAACTTGCCCTCGCTGTTCTTTTCCGTAAAATAGTATCTATTGGTTCGAGGCATCCATGCGATACGCTCGTCAAAGGAGGCAACAATTTGGTTGGTAAGACAATTACGCAATTCATTCTTCACATGATTATTGCCTTGATTGTCAAGCCATGTCTTACGATCGATGACAAACTTTCCGTTAGGTGAGATGGAAACACCAGAACAAGTCGGAATCTGCATCACGTCATAAATATTGTATGCACGCTTCGCCGACGATGATGTTGCGCCAATAATGACGGCTTTCCCATCCTCTGCCGTAATGCTTACATGGCAAGGACCAGCATTAACAGACGTTGTCCCTTCGGAGTTCGAGGACGAAGATGAAGGAGACAGTTTCGTTGTCAGATATTTGATGACAACGGTATGATTCGATGGCATCAATGTCATCTCAGACTTGCCACCATTTGCTTTCACTGGTTCACCATCCACAAACAAGCGATAATCCTTCAAGCCGTTCACCGCAATTGTTACCTTAGTACGAGAGGTATTGGTAAATGTAAATGAACTGAGATGCAAGGCATCCTGACCGCCATTGGGAAGCACAGATACAGTCTTTGCTTGGTTCAGCACGCTCAAGTTGAGCGGTGAATCGAGCACGCCGTCCATCGAGTATTTCTCAGCTTTCACGTTCACACTATCAGCCATCCAAGGCACACTGACCGGATAAGGACCGGCATATTTAAATTTTTGGACTTCAATACTTTCTGCATTTACATTCAAGGAAGCCATCAATGCTGCGCTCATCAAGAAAGCAGCGATTCTAGATTTTGGTATCATATAATATATCTTTTATTATTCAAACATTAAAAAGCTAAACTTCAGCTTTTGTCATTCATTCTAAAGGCGAGCTACCAACGTCATTCCCATTGGTGCAACAGAAAGGCTGACATCTTGTTTCTTTTTTTTACCCTTTCCCAAGATGATATCACCTATCCAATATCCAGCTTCTGCAGAAGCAACGCCAATGGCTACACCCGCTACAACATCCCCCCAATGATGGCGATTGCGACGCACTCTATCCACAGCCACTGTGGTAGCCACAGCATATCCCGCGACACCTATCCAAGGCGACACTTTACGATACTCATGCATCAATGTGGTAGCACCACAAAAGGCTACAGCCGTATGTCCCGACGGAAACGAATGGTTGTCGGTGCCATCTGGTCGCATTTCATGTATTGTATGCTTGAGGGAATAAGTGACAGCAGCGTTGATGCCAAACGATACAACCGATACCGTAAGTCGTCGTTTCCAAGAACTCTCAGCTGGTACACCCAAGAGTTTTAGTCCGAAGACAGCAGCCGTAGGAACATACTCCAACACATTGTCGATGCCATCGCCATGATAGCTCTTATACTGATGAGCGACAGGCTCACTCACCTCCTGAGCCAAACAACCATTGCTTATCAAGAGCGATAAGGTGAATATTGCTAATCTTTTACTATTCATACTGCAAAAGTAGGCAAAATAATCCAATTACGAGCATTTTAGAGTTAAAAAACAAAAAATACTCGTTCTTCCCTTACATTTTGATTAATTTTGCAAAGAAAAAGTAAAAGTTTCATATCAAAAAGATACAAAGATAAGAATGAAAAGAATGCAGATACCGCTACTCGGCAAGATAATCATCGCCATCGTATTGGGCGTCGTACTGGGAAATGTTCTCACGGAAGAATGGGTAAGACTTTTCCTCACCTTCAATGGTATTTTCAGTCAGTTTTTGGGCTTTATGATACCTCTTATCATTATCGGACTAGTGACTCCAGCTATTGCCGACATCGGTCATGGAGCTGGCAAATTGCTCCTCGTCACTGTGGGCTTGGCATTTGCCGACACCATCTTGGCAGGTTTATTGGCTTACGGAACGGGATCGCTATGCTTTCCTGACATGGTAGCTCGCACAGGACATGTAACCGTAGATAAAATAGAGGAACTCAAACCGTTCTTCGAACTGAAAATACCAGCCATGGTGGATGTGATGAGTGCACTTGTATTCTCCTTTATCGCTGGCATTGGTATTGCCTACAAATCGAGCCGCACAATGCACAATGTCTTCAGAGAATTCAAGGACATCATATCGGGCGTCATCTCCAAGATCATCATTCCTCTCTTGCCACTTTATATCTTCGGCATCTTCCTCAACATGACGTTTACTGGAGAGGCATATCGCATCTTGGTGGTCTTTGCCCAAATCATCCTCGTCATTTTGGTACTCCACGTGGTTATCTTACTATATGAGTTTGTGATAGCAGGCGGATTATCTCACAAGAACCCTTTACGGTTGTTGTTCAACATGTTGCCTGCCTATTTTACGGCACTCGGCACCTCCTCATCAGCAGCCACGATACCTGTCACATTGAAGCAAACACTGAAGAATGGCGTCACCGACGGCATAGCCGGATTTACGGTTCCTCTTTGCGCCACCATCCACCTATCTGGTTCGATGATGAAAATCACTTGTTGCGCCCTCACAATCTGTATGCTCAATGGAATGCCACACGGCTTGCCGCTTTTCCTCAACTTCATCTTCGTGCTCTCCGTCTGTATGGTTGCAGCCCCTGGAGTACCAGGAGGAGCCGTCATGGCAGCCCTTGGTCCACTCGCTTCTGTCTTGGGTTTCGATGCCGACATGCAAGCACTCATGATAGCTTTGTATATCGCCATGGATAGCTTCGGCACAGCTTGCAACGTGACTGGAGACGGTGCTATCGCCATCGTGGTCGATAAGATTTTCAGAAAGTGATATTTACTATTAATTCATTATTATTTATAATTTCATTCGTCTATGTCAACGATTATTTATCCCTCCCCTATATTTGGTCCTGTGAACTCCCGCAGATTGGGTGTTTCACTGGGCATCAATCTCATGCCAGACGATGGCAAAGTTTGTTCATTCGACTGCCTCTATTGTGAATGCGGCTTCAATGCTGATTTCCGACCTACTCACAAACGTCCTACTCGTGAACAAGTGAAAGCAGGACTTGCCGAGGTCTTAGAGAATCGACACAAGAATCACGAGCCTCTCGACGACATAACTTTCGCAGGTAATGGTGAGCCTACAGGACATCCCGACTTCAAGGCTATCGTAGAGGACACAGTGGCTGTACGCAACCAGTATTTTCCAGAGGCAAAACTCTCTGTTCTCAGCAATTCCACCTATATATATAAGGAGGAAGTGCGGGAGGCCCTCATGCTTGTCGATAACAATATCTTGAAGCTCGACACGGTCGATATGGATTACATCAAGAAGTTGGACCGTCCACAGCAGCCTAACTATGATGTGAAGGAAATCATCAAGTATCTCAAGATGTTCAAAGGTCATGTCATCATTCAGACGATGTTTCTTCGTGGAGATAATATGGACAATACTACCGAGAAATATATAGGTCCTTGGCTCGAAGCAGTAAAAGACATACAGCCAGAGAAAGTAATGGTCTATACCATTGACCGTGAGACTCCAGATAAGAAGTTGGAGAAAGCACCACGTGAAGTGCTCGATGCCATCAAGACTCGTGTAGAAGCCCTCGGCATCCCTTGCACTGCCAGTTATTAAACCATTCAACTTCCACTTTTGCAGTTATTTAGTTGAAAGAGAGAAAGAAAACGAGATAAGAGAAAAATAAAGAATGAAAGAGAAAAGCAACATTCTGATTGTCAGCGATATGTGCGGCTACGGAAAGGTATCAGCGGCTGTACAAATGCCCATATTGTCATATATGGGACACGATGTATTCAATCTGCCCACAATGCTCATCAGCAATACATTCCCATACGGCAAGTATGCTATCCTAGAATGTACTTCCTACATCGAGGAAGCCCTCCAAAAATGGAATGAGCTTGGCATACATTTCGATGCTATCACCACTGGTTTTATCCCTTCCGAGCAACAGGCGCAACTTATCGCTCGCTATTGCAGAGAGCAAGCTGCATTGGGAACAGAGATATTCGTTGATCCCGTTATGGGCGACTATGGCAAACTCTATGGCGGAGCCAATGAGGGCACCATCCGCTGCATGAGAGAGATGCTCAGTGTGGCGCACCTCTGTTTTCCTAACTATACAGAAGCCTGCCTGCTCACAGGTGCTGAATATAGCGAGAAAGGAATCTCGAAGAGCGAAGCATACGAACTGGTCAACCAACTGAGAGAAATAGGTTCGTTATCAGTGCTCATCACTTCTTGCATCGTGGACGGTCAGCATGCTGTTGTGGGATTCAATCACGAGACTGACGAATATTTTGTCTTGCCATACGATGAGATTCCTGTACAATTTCCCGGTACAGGTGACATTTTCTCCAGCATCATTGAGGGAAGGCTCACCGATGGCGACAACCTACAGCATGCCACCCGTGTCGCCATGGATACCTTGCGCAACTGGATAGACATCAACAAAGGCAACGAGGACAAGAACCGTGGCATTCCTATTGAGCGCCATCTAGCTGACTTGTAACAGATAGAAGTTTCGCAAGTGATAGAAGTTAAGTAACCGACAGATATGACATTAGAACAACTGATACGGCAGTTTGGGAAGTTGCCTGCTTCCCAAATCGCCGTCCAAGTAAATGACACTTTGGCTCATCATCAGAGCCTTATCATCACCGCCCCTCCTGGCGCAGGCAAATCCACCTTACTCCCCCTCACCCTTTTGAAAGGTATGAAAACCAGAGGCAAGATTTTGATGCTGGAACCTCGCCGTATTGCCGCTCGACAGATAGCTGAGCGCATGGCAGACATGTTGGGCGAGAAGGTGGGTGAAACAGTGGGCTATCGAGTGCGATTCGAGAGCAAGGTTTCTGAACGCACCCAAATAGAAGTGCTTACCGAGGGCATCCTCACAAGAATGCTAGTTGGCGATGCAACACTGGATGGCATCGACATGGTGATTTTCGATGAATTCCATGAGCGAAGCCTCCAGTCAGACTTAGCTTTCGCCCTCACCCGCCAAACACAGCTACTAATCCGTGACGACCTGCAACTCGTCATTATGTCGGCTACCATAAATGTGGAAGACATCAGCAAGGCAATACAAGCTCCCGTTATCGAGAGCAAAGGAAAGATGTATCCTGTGGAAGTGAAATATGCCCAAGAGACACCCGACCGTTTCCATATCACACAAGCAGTAGCGAGTGCCATTGTCAGAGCCTATAGAGAACATGATGGCGACATCCTCGCCTTCTTGCCTGGACAAGCAGAAATCATAAGATGCGAGGAAATGCTGAAAGGGGCGTTTACGACAGAATGGAATGATAACGTAGGTGCAAATCAGCCCATCACAACGAGCATTTATCCGTTATATGGCAATCTCCCACAAGAGCAGCAACGAGCAGCCATCGCCCACTCTCGTAAGGGCGAACGAAAGATTGTCCTTGCCACGCCCATTGCAGAAACGTCTCTCACCATCGATGGCGTAAGAGTGGTCGTGGATTCTGGACTTTGCCGTCAACTGGTCTATGAGGCGAGCACAGACCTCAGTCACTTGGAGACCGTAACTATCAGTCAAGACATGGCGACACAGCGTATGGGACGAGCTGGAAGACTCGCCGAAGGCACATGTTATCGCCTGTGGACCTTGGCATCCCAACATCAGATGCAAGAGCAACGCAAGCCTGAGATAGAAGAAGCCGACTTGTCATCCTTGGCACTCGCCATTGCAGCCTTTGGTGAAAGCGATGTACTCTCACTCCCTTGGCTTACCCCTCCACCTACAGGGCACATCATGCAAGCTGTGAAAACATTGAAAGCATTAGGTGCCATTTCACCACTCGATGAACTCTCAATCACTCCCCTCGGCAAAAAGATGGCACAAATGCCTTGTCACCCTCGTATTTCGAAAATGATTTTGAGCGCAGCATCAACCAGCGAGAAGAGTTTGGCTTGCGATATTGCAGCCCTCTTGGAAGAAAATGATCCATTAGCAGATAAAGAGGATTGCGACATGAGCCTACGTATCAGCTATCTCAGAAGCGAAAGAAAAAATAAGAATCTGGGCAAATGGGCTAGAATCGCACGAATTGCACAAGAATACCAAAGGATGTGCCGAAAGAAAGAGAACACAGACCAGACGAAGAAAGCAATACGAGATTCCAAGGACGCTCATACCGATATAACTGCAGAGGATATTGGCAGACTAGTCGCCTATGCCTATCCGGAACGCATCGCCAAAGCTAGCGATAACCTCGGCAACTTTCGTTTGGCCAATGGTCAACTGGTACGAATCGACTCTACCGATGCCCTTTCTGCAAAAGAATGGATAGCCATCGCCTCGCTCCACACCATGAGCAACAGCAGCCAAACATCACTTCACGCTACAGGCAATGCCGGCAAAGTATTCCTCGCCGCACCCCTTGATGAGCAGACACTAGAAGAAATCGCCATTCCTCACCAACGTATCTCTTGGGACTCAAAGCTAGAGGGTGTAGTAATGCGAGAGGAGAGACGTATCGGCTTGCTTGTGCTCGACAGCAAACCGATGCACGACATCGACAAGGAGAAAATCAAGGCTATCGTCTGTGAGGCTGTGAAGAAAGACGGATTGAGCCTACTCGACTGGAATAACGACGTGCAAAGGCTCCAACTGCGTGTGGCTAAAGTAAAGGAGTGGCATCCGGAGCTTGACATTCCCGACCTTTCAACCGATTATCTCTTAAACACAGCTAGCGAATGGCTTCCATTCTATCTAGAGGAGAATGACAAAGTAAAGTCGAATGCCAATGAGTTAAAGAAGTTGCCACTCCATGAGATGATTTGGAATATCCTACCCTACGATTTGCAACAATCCATTGAACATCTCGCACCTACACACATCCAAGTGCCTTCGGGTAGCAAGATTCGAGTGGATTATCGTCAAGGAGCCGACGCACCCATATTGAGTGTACGCCTACAAGAATGCTTCGGGATGCAGGAAACTCCTTGTGTGAACGATGGCAAACAACCAGTATTGATGGAATTGCTATCCCCTGGTTTCAAACCCGTGCAGTTGACACAAGATCTTTCTAGTTTTTGGAAAGGTACTTACTTCGAGGTACGAAAAGAACTGAAGCGTCGCTATCCCAAGCATTTTTGGCCTGAGAATCCATTGGAGAGCATGGCGGTGAAGGGAGTAAAGAAAAAGTAACAACAACTCCGCTATGAGCCTATTGGTCTCATAGCGGACAAAAAAAATAGAGCTTGTTTCACAACAAGCTCTACCTACATACTTACTAAAACTAAATTAACCACTAAAAAAACTAATATTTTCAATATTGCGTTAACAATATCTTTTTCTAAACAGTTGCAAAGTTATAGTAAATTTTCGAAACCACCAAATTTTTCTGTACTTTTTTACAGAAAATAGTGAAAATAATTACTAAAACTTGTAAGAGAGAGTCATTAAGAGCTGATGACGATTGTTTTTTACCTCTGTTACAGGGGCTACGCAATTCATCTCCTCAAAAGATTGGAATGGATAGAAGTCTCCCTTCTGAGCACTATACTGATATGCAACATCAAATCCCCATCCTTGATAGTTGAATCCCAAACCTGCAGTGATGCGGTTGGTCGCTTTCCAGTTTGTATAGTCAGAAGAAGTAGAGGCATAGACACCATTGCTATCAAAGGTCTGATCTCTGAATGCATCATTTTTGTACATCGGAGAAACATAGTTATATCCCAAGCGAATTGCAAGCATGTCTATTGGCTTGTATTCTGCACCAACTTTGAATGTACTGACACCCTTCAAGTTTAGACGAGTATCATGATTCATTGCTTCGTCACTAGTACTTGTCTCATATCCTGCACCATCCCAATAATCATAGTAAGTACCCGTCTTTTCTCGATTGTCCATATGATCATACCAAGCATACTCATAAGTTGCACCCAAAGCAAGAGATTTGCCAACTGTATGTCCCATACTTACACCAACTTTCCATGGTGTATTTAAGCGGAAATCATAATCTACAGACTGTCCTCTATCTCCTTTGGTATAGCATGGAGCTTGCGTCCCATCGGTTTCTTGATACGTTGCTGGTTCATTGTCACCATAAATAGATATATCATTATCACCTTTGAGTGTGAGATCATAGAATATCGGACTGTTCACGTAAGCACCTATTCTGAAAGGTGAATCTGCAACTGGACGGAATATCAAACCTGCTTTGACATCATATCCTGTACCAGAAATTCTTAGCTGTTCATGTGAATCTGCTATGTTGCCATCAGCAAGATCCTCGCTATACAATGAATTACTATTGTAATGAACATCATGTATTCCTATAGTCAAACCGAGCCAAACACGATTATTCAAGCTACCACTGATATTAAAGTCATAAGTACCTATATAACCATGTTGGTACTGACCAAATAAAAAGTCTTGAGCTTCTGCATATGCTAACCCTCCAGTTGTTGGTACGTTAAAGAGGCCAGACTGATAATTTCCTTGATTGTTATTGTAACCACCATAATTTGCATCAACCGCAGTCCATCCTGCATACTCTTTGTTGTTTTTAGCTGCGGTCAATTTATTCTGAGACACATTTTTCAATGAATTAGCTGCATTTAGAATTTGACCAAAATCTGCACTTTTGTGATAGTTAAATGCCAAGTTCAGATAGCTGCTACGACCGCGAGTTGGCGACCAGACTATACCAACCTGGTCAAATGTAACATGTGACTTTTCACCATTGAAGTTGATGGTCTGATTATTATAACGAGTGAATTTTTCAGCGTCAGTTTGAGCCATAACACCGGCCGACATACTCACTTGATTTTTACGAAATAGTCCAATACCAGCTGGGTTCGTACTAATCGTCGAAATGTCAGCACCCAAAGCCTCCATAGCTCCACCCATACCTACATAACGAGCAGTTCCTGTAAGTTGAGGTGCGGTCAACTTTGCATCTTGGTAAGTTTCTTGCGCTGCTGCTGCCATACTAGTCATTAGTAAACTAGCGAAAAGTATATGCTTCATATTGTTCATAATTTATCTAAACTTTAAATCTATTCAAAATCCGAAGAAAACATATTTTTTCTAACCTATAGTAATCATTCTAGACCAGTTTTTATCTTCTACCTCCAAAGCTACCTCCTGAATGACCGCCACCACCACTAAAGCTGCCGCCACCAGAACGTCCTCCGCCAAAGCTTCCTCCGCCGAAACTTCCTCCGCCGAAACTTCCTCCACCATTGTTAAAGTTTCCTCCATTGCCGAAGCTGGAGTTACTGCGAGTGCCCCACGAGGAGTTATTGCTGCTATTATTGTTGCCCTGACGCTGTCCAAAACTACGATTAGAATTACTACGACGTGAATATGTGTTGGAATTGTTTCCACTCACACCATAACGATGGTTAGAGCCATCTATTCTTCCTGGATTGTTATAGCGCTTGTTGCCAGCAAATCCTCCATAGCTTACGTGTCCTACCATCGGTCCTCCCCAATACCAAGGGCTATAATAACCACCCCATCCATAATACCAAGGGTCGTACCAACCATAGTAGCCTGCATAGCCATAGTACCAAGGATCGTAGAATGGATCAAACCAAGGGTCGTACCATCCAGCATAATAGCCATAACGCCAAGGATTTCTCCATCCCCAGTAGCCACTACGCCAATAGTATGGACCTACACCATAATAATCATAGAACCAAGGATTGTAGTAGCCATCCCAACGGCTCAGGTCACGAGTATATTCGAAATCCTCATCCTGGTTGATGTACTTCTTGGCGAAAGCTGCATCATCATAGATAGAATCAGGTTTCACACCCTTGTCGAGACGGAAAGAGATGATGTCGTTGCCCAGGGAATCCGTTGTGATACCCTGATAGTGACTGAGGATACGGCCATTGCGATTGTACTCATCAACAGATCGAGGGCTACCCGACCAATATATTGCATAGATACTATCACGGCGAGCACGTTGCTGGTTGTAAGCCTTGATTCTCTGCTCACGCAAGGCTGCTTCCTTCTTGGCCTCTTGTTTCGGATTGAAATAGAGGTCATCGTCCTGTGCCATTGACACCAATGGCAACGCTGCCCAAAGGACTGTACAAAGAACTAACTTTTTCATTATATTGCTCCTTTTCTTTTAATTTTTTTCAGATGTTGATTCCTGAATGTGCTAGTCAGCCATCCCATATCATGAGAAGAGCATTTTTTAGCCTCATTCGTCACTCTTAAAATCATCTGAGTGCAAAATTATTGCTTATTCTTATGCAAAATTAAAGAAAAACCCTAAATAATGGTAGGTTTTTCCCTATTTTTTATAAATTTGCAGTGTTTTTTAGACAATAACAAGAAATCAAGAGCAAGATATGAAATATTTAGTAGCCAAATTTAAGATAGCAACGAGCGAAGACTTGTTGCAAGTGTGCAAGGACCTCTTGGCAGATAGTGCCGCAGAGGCAGGTTTCGAATCCTTCGAGGAAACTCAGGAAGGACTGGAGGCGTATGTGCAGAAAGAATTGTTTGACAAGGATGCCCTCGATGCTTCCATCGCCGATTTTCCTATCGAGGGAACCGACATCTCCTACACCATCGAAGATGCTGAGGACAAAGACTGGAATGAAGAATGGGAAGAGCAAGGTTTCGACCCGATCTGCGTGGATGACCAAGTACTCATCTATGATGCCAAACATCCAGAGCTCCACCCGACCACATCACCCGACCACATCGAAATTGGCATTGAGGCGAAGTTGGCTTTTGGAACTGGCAATCACGAGACCACTCGAATGATCGTCTCCACCTTATTAAATATGAACCTTTATAAGATGAGAGTTTTGGATTGCGGATGCGGAACTGGCATTCTCGGACTCGTTGCCTCCAAACTAGGGGCGAGCGAAGTGGTAGGTTATGACATCGATGAATGGAGCGTGGAAAATGCCAAGCATAATGCCCAACTCAATGGCGTAGATAACTTGGAAGTCTATTTCGGCAACGCATCGGTCATCAACCATATCAGCGGTGTGTTTGACGTAGTTCTCGCCAACATCAATCGCAACATCCTGATAGAAGACATGAAGTCGTTCCGTGGTGTACTCAACGAAGGTGGCTACATGATACTCAGCGGTTTCTATGAGGAAGACATTCCTGTCCTACTAGAAAAGGCAAAGGAATTCGGACTATACGAGTCTGGACGAAGAACAGACAACAACTGGGCTTGCCTCGTTTTGAAAAATAAATAAAAAGACAGCATTTCTAGAAAAGATAATTTTTCTAGAGAAAAGATATAGTTCTGAGTAAGACAACATTTCTAGAGAAAGATACGTTTTTACAGAAAAACAAAAAAGGCTAGCCCAATCAAGCTAGCCTTTTTTGTGTCGAAGCCCACATTACTCTTCACTATCCTCATCCTCAGCGTCAAGGAGAGATTCCCCTTTGGAGCCGATACACAATTTGCGAAGGTCATAGAAACTTCCATTATAGATATTGAAATCGACATACCCTTTGATACCTGGCAATTTGCCGGCATCAGTATGTTGCCAAAACTTCCATTTTCCTTGGTATTGCACCTTATCTACATAATAGTGGGCTATCCAATAAGGATAGTCGTCAAAGACGGGCGCACTAAGATATTTCTCCTTAAACTTGTAATACGTATAGATGATAGGCTTGGCATGATACTTATCCTCTACGATATGCAGCCATGTCAAGACATCCCTTTGAAAATCATCCACACTCTTGTCGGCTGGCTTATGCTCAATATCCAACACTGGAGGCAAGTCGCCTTCCGTTAGATGTACCTTGTCCAAGAAATAATAAGCTTGTTCACGAGCCGAAGACTTATTGCTCCAGAAGTGATAGACACCACGGATGAAACCATAGTCGCGTACTTGATTGAAATTTTCTCTGAAATGATCATCAAGACGCGATGCACCCTCGGTACTCTTGATGATGACAAAACGCACGGGACATCCCTCTATCATAGCGTTCTTGAGCTGTTCCCAGTCTATTTCTCCCTGATAATGCGAGATGTCAATGCCATGAATCTCATACCCCTCAGGGTATTCGGCGTCACCATACAAAGCTCTCCACCTGAAACCGGTAGGACTGACGAAGAAATAATAAAAAGCCCAAATATAGACAAGGATGATGGCTATACCGCCTATCCACCAAGCCCATCGCGGATAACGATGCATGAATTTGGGCAAAAAAGAAGACGAACGTCTTCTGCCACGTCCCCCACCACGCCGAGTTGTATTCTTTCTCGACATGGAAGTTTTTTTCTGTGTAGAAGTCGTTCGTCTTGTTGACATATAGTATTTATACTAAATTACTTAGCCTGCTCCAGCTGGAGAGTCTTTGTGGTCTGGTCGCAAACCTCAGATGGACCCCAGTACTGGATAGGACCTGGATAAACGTAAGCTGTTTCCTTAGCCCACTCATCACGCTTAGAAGCGAAGAACTTGAATGGAGCACCATCCAACTCTACGAGAGCCTTGCGGATAACAGGCTTGTTGGCACCGTTACGACGCTCGATATTCATCATCATAGTGATTGGCACACCACCAGCAATCCACTCAGCAGCAGGAGCTGTTGTGTTCTTGATGATAGACATATAACCAGTCTTGCCATTAGCGATCAAGCGAGAAGCGTTGTAACCGAGTGAGTAGCAGTAGTCAGCATCGTAGTTAGAAGGAGCTGCGCAACGACCCTCGTAACCGAAGAAGTGGTGCTGAGCAGAGAACTTACCTACGAACTTGCCCTCTTCCTTCCAAGCAGCCAACTTCTTAGCTACCATGCGAGAAAGCAACTTCTCTGTCTCAATGAGAGATACCTGTACGTTTCCGTGAGGGTCACGATCGAGGCAAAGCTGACGAGCCACATCCTCTGGGAGAGACTCCAATACAGCGAGGTTGTCCTTAGCGATAGCACCCTTAACGAATGCAATCTGCTCCTCAGCAGAAGCAAACTCACGAGACTCACCTGTTGCAGGGTCGGTCAATACCTCGTTCAACTCAGCGATCAACTTCTTGATAGCAGGGATGAACTCGATCAAGCCCTCTGGGATGAGCACGGTACCGAAGTTGTTGCCCTCAGCAGCACGAGCAGCTACCACGTTAGCGATATATGTTACAACATCATCAAGAGACATATTCTTAGCCTCTACCTCCTCAGATACCAAGCAGATGTTTGGCTGAGTCTGGAGAGCGCACTCAAGGGCGATGTGAGAAGCAGAGCGACCCATCAACTTGATGAAGTGCCAGTACTTACGTGCAGAGTTGCAGTCACGCTCGATGTTACCGATCAACTCAGAGTATGTCTTACAAGCTGTATCAAAACCGAAAGAAGTCTCAATCTGCTCGTTCTTCAAGTCACCATCGATAGTCTTAGGGCAACCGATTACCTGTACGCCATACTTCTTGGCAGCATAGTACTCAGCGAGTACACAAGCGTTGGTGTTAGAGTCGTCACCACCGATGATAACGAGTGCCTTGATGCCAAGCTCACGAAGGATTTCGATACCCTTCTCAAACTGGTCTTCCTTCTCCAACTTAGTACGGCCAGAACCGATAATATCGAAACCACCAGTGTTACGATACTCGTCCATCAACTCAGGAGTAATCTCCATGTACTTGTGATCAACGAGACCACCAGGACCGAGGATGAAGCCATAGAGCTTGTTAGCAGGATTGAGAGACTTCACACCGTCGAAAAGACCAGAGATGACGTTGTGACCACCAGGAGCCTGACCACCAGAAAGGATAACACCTACGTTGAAAGCAGGAAGTTCCTGAGCCTCGCCAGCCTCGAATGTGATGACAGGCATACCGTATGTGTTAGGGAACAATGCCTTGATCTCATCTTGGTTACCTACTGACTGTGTTGCTGCACCCTCTACTGCCTTAACAGGGCCCTGAAGAGCCTTTGGCAACTTTGGCTGATAAGCAGCTCTTGCAATTTGCAATGCACTTTTTTCCATAATTATTTTCTTATATTTAAAAGTTGAAACTTCAAAAACAATGCAAAAATAACCTTTTTCCGTGAGATATGGAAAGAAAAAATCTAAAATAGAGTTAATCAACGCTTTTTTTTGTTTCTTCTGCTTGGATTTCGGAGATTTTTGTTAACTTTGAGCATCAATTTCATAGTTTTAATCATTAAACTCTACGAATTATGGCAAACAAAAGAGACTTAAAACGCACTATCAATTACATTACAAGCGAGCTTTTCGCTGAATGTGTCGCAGCTTCATTGTACAATGGAGACACCAAACAGGCTGATGTCGATGGCATCCTTTCAGCCATCGTCATGCTCAATACAGATTTCATCAAACGAGTTTCTCATCCTGAGCCAGGCGTGAAGCCAACGCTCTACTTCAAGAATCTCATCACAGACTTCAACAAGCAGTCGAGTGAGATTATTGACCAAATCACCAACCTAGCATAGTCTTTTCACCTTATTATATATAATGATACAGAAAATTTGCTATTGGATATTGTACAAGCAGTTGGGATGGACCAAGGAAGTGACCGTGGATATACCAGAGAAATACATCATTTGCCTGGCACCCCACACGAGCAACTGGGATTTGATATTGGGGCAACTCTATGCCCATGCCGAAAGAATCAAGAGTAACTTCCTGATGAAGAAGGAGTGGTTCTTCTGGCCTTTGGGACCTATCTTCCGCAAGATGGGAGGCATCCCCGTATGGAGAAGCAAGCACACCAGCATGACCGACAACCTGGCTGAGGAAGCGAAGAAGAGAGATAGTTTCGTACTCTGCATCACACCAGAAGGTACTCGTTCTCTCAACCCCGATTGGAAAAAGGGCTTCTATTTCATCGCTCAGAAAGCCGGTTTGCCTATCTTGCTCTATGGCATAGATTACCAAAAGCGACATATCCAATGCACCAAGACCATCATCCCATCGGGAGATGTAGAGAAGGACATGCGTGAAATCAAACTCTATTTCAAGGACTTCAAGGGCAAGAAACCAGAGAAGTTCACAATAGGTAACATAGATTGAAGAAATTGAATAACAGAAACCGTTTAAGACTTTGCGTGTTAGGTAGTTGCTTGCTTACAACGGCAACCACCTTACACGCTCAATATTTAGAAGGAAACACAAGGGCTTGGGGCAACATCGAGTACCAAGACGACCCTTGGGTTTTCAATACATCTCATCCCTATTTCATTACCGAAGGACTTCAAAACAGGCATCTTTCGGTATGGGCTTCCCATGGCAGATATTATGACAATGAGAAGCACACCTGGAAGTGGCAGCGTCCTAATCTTTTTTGCACCACAGAGGATCTGTTCACCCAAACCATTGTGATCCCTTACTTGATTCCAATGCTTCAGAATGCAGGCGCCATCGTGTTCACTCCTCGTGAGAGAGACTGGCAAAAGCATGAAGTGATCGTTGACAACGATGATGCCATCAAGGGCAACTCTTATGTCGAGACCGTCAACGGCAAGAAGTGGAAAAAGGGAAAACAACCGGGCTTTGCCGCCACAAAGGCACTCTACTCCGATGGCGAGAATCCATTTGAGGAGGGGTCCGTGAGGAAGGCAAAGGCCACCAAGAAAAAGAATCATAGTGAAATCAGCTACCAACCTCAAATCCCTGAGGCTGGCAGATATGCCGTGTATGTCAGTTACCAGTCACTGTCCAAAAGCGTGAGCGACGCCAAGTACATCGTGTATCACAAAGGACAAGCAACCGAGTTCTCCGTCAACCAAAAGATGGGCGGCGGCACTTGGGTATATCTCGGTACGTTCGACTTCGATAAAGGCTGCAACATGTTTAATCGTGTCGTAGTCACCAACCAAGCTTCTTCCAAGGGCTATGTCACCAGTGACGCCGTGAGATTTGGTGGTGGCATGGGCAACATCGTCAGAGGCGAATACAACAGCCGCTTGCCTCGTTGCCTAGAAGGTGCTAGATACTACGCCCAGTGGGCTGGCGCTCCCTACTCTGTCTATGGAGGCAGAAAGGGAACCAACGACTATGCGGATGACATCAATACTCGTTCGCTGATGACCAACTGGCTGGGCGGCGGCAGCGTCTATATGCCTGCCATCGACGGCAAGAAAGTGCCTATCGAACTCTCACTCGCCGTACATAGTGACGCAGGTTACAACAAGGACGGCAAATCTACTTGGGGCGCACTCGCCATCTGCACGACCAACTTCAATGATGAGCGTCTCAACAGTGGCATCTCCCGATTCACCTCCAAGGACTTTGCCAAGACCTTGCTGAAGAATCTCGTCACCGACATGAAGGCGAAGTATGGAGAATTTGGAGAGCGATACCTCTGGGACAGAAACTACTCCGAGACACGTCTCCCAGAAGTTCCTTCCGCCATCATCGAGACCCTTTCACACCAGAGTTTCCCGGACATGAAGTTGGCACAGAATCCAATGGGCAAGTTCACCATCGCCCGTTCACTTTATAAATCCATCCTGAGATACGTTTCCTCCAATCATGGTAGCAAATACACGGTGCAACCTTTGCCACCGAATCATTTCTCCGTAGAGGTCAATGCACTGGGTGTCGCTACCCTATCATGGAGTCCACAAACCGACAAGCAGGAGCCTTCGGCTATCCCATCTTCCTACCTATTATATATAGCAGAAGGAAGAGGTGGATTTGACAACGGACAGATGGTGAAGACCGCAGCGTGCCAAGTGAAGTTGGAGCCAGGCAAGCTCTATCGCTTCAAGGTAACCGCCTTCAACAAGGGTGGCGAGAGTTTCCCTTCCGAGACGCTCTCTGCCTTGTACAACCCCAATGCCAAGAAGACGGTGCTCGTGGTCAACAACTTCCACCGCCTCGCTTCACCACAAGTCATCGACAACGCCACAGAGCAGGGCTTCGACCTCGATGCCGACCCAGGTGTCAGCTATGGCTTGACGGCAGGATGGAGCGGCAAGCAGAAAGTCTTCAATAAGTCGAGAATGGGAGACGAGAGTGAGAACGGACTGGGATATTGCGGCAACGAGATGATAGGACAGTTTGTGGCAGGCAATGACTTCAACTATACTTGCGAGCATGCTTCTGCCATCGCAGCCACACAGAAATACAACATTGCCAGCTGTTCGAGCGAAGCCATCATTTCCGGCAAGGTAGATATGAAACATTACACGGTCGTTGACCTCATTAATGGCTTGGAAAGATACGATGGTTACACACCTGAGTACTACAAGTCGTTCTCGCCATCATTGATGAATCGCCTACAGAACTACGCTGTTCAGGGCGGTCGCCTCTTCGTGAGCGGTTCTTACCTGGGAAGCGATATGCAGACCACCGAAGAGAAAGCCTTCTTGGCAAACACCCTCAAGGTGGCTTACGCTCCCAACGACAGCATCGCACCTACAGCAGATGTAGAAGGACTCGGATTGAAATTCAACTACTACAATACGCTGAATGAAACCCATTATGCAGCCACGCATCCAGAGATACTCCAGCCTGCGACAGACCACGCCATTTGCGCCATGCAATATGAGAGTGGAGCCAGTGCGGCAGTGGCTTTCAAGTCGGGCAATGGCAGCACCTTCACCATGGGATTCCCATTCGAGTGCATCAAGGACGAGAGATTGCGTAGCCAACTGATGGCTGGCATCCTCAAATACTTGACGGAAGAATAAGAAGCCCTGCTTTTGAGAAGCAACAGAAAGAAAACAAAGAAAATAATTAAAGAATAAAAAGAAAATAATTAAAGAATAAAGAACTATGTATAAGATTCAAGCAAACCAATCAGGCACTCGCTCCATCGAAGTGAGCGACCTCCATTTAGAGACTATCGACAAGTACCAACTTCTTCGCAACCTCGTTGACAGCAATGGCATCATCGACGAGGAAGTGCTCGACAAGTTGAAGTTCAACGTACGCTCCCTCCTAGAGTCATCTTCTTGCCAAGACAAGAACTTACTCGACCTCTGCCTGGACGTGATCTACAACAACAATATGAAGGCGCTCGGACTCCACAACCTCGTATTGCTCTATGTAGATTGGAAGGACAAGAAGGAAGCTGAGGCTGCTGAGACAGCCGAACCTGATGCAGTGAATGACTAATTGACGATTGATGGATTATAAATTAACAGATTTTCTCCCCACTACCAAGAAGGAATGTGAGCTGAGAGGATGGGACCAGTTGGACATCATCCTCTTCTCAGGCGATGCCTACATCGACCATCCAGCCTTCGGTCCTGCCGTGCTTGGCAGAACCTTGGAGGCGCATGGCTACAAGGTGGCTATCGTTCCGCAACCCGACTGGCATGGCGACTTCCGTGACTTCAAGAAGTTAGGCAGACCTCGCCTCTTCTTCGGCGTGTCGCCAGGAGCCATGGACTCCATGGTGAACCGCTACACCGCCAATCGCCGTATGCGAAGCGAGGATGCCTTCAGCCCCGACTCTCGCCACGACATGCGTCCCGACTACCCTTCCATCGTCTATACCCAGATACTGAAGAAGCTCTATCCCGACGTACCTGTGGCACTCGGAGGCATCGAGGCTTCCATGCGCCGCATCAGTCATTACGACTATTGGCAGGACAAGCTCAAGAAGTGCATCCTCTGCGAGTCGGGAGCCGACTTGATATTGTATGGCATGGGCGAAAAGTCCATCATCCAGTTGGCTGAGGAACTCGACAACGGCAAGAAGATAGAGGAAATCCGAGAGATGCCCCAGACAGTATTCCTCTGTAAGGAGGAAGAGATTCCTGGCGGTTACAAGGACGATGACATCATCTTGCATAGCCATGAGGAGTGCTTGCACAACAAGAAGGGACAAGCCGAGAACGTGCGCCACTTGGAGGAAGAATCCAACAAGGTTCATGCCCAGCGCATGATTCAGGCGGTCGATAACAAGGTGGTGGTCGTCAATCCTCCTTATCCTACGATGACCACCGAGGAGCTAGATGCGTCGTTCGACCTTCCATACACCCGATTGCCACACCCGAAATATAAGGGAAAGACGATACCAGCCTACGAGATGATCAAGTTCTCCGTCAATATCCACCGAGGTTGCTTCGGCGGTTGCTCCTTCTGCACCATCTCAGCCCACCAAGGCAAGTTTGTGGTATGTCGAAGCAAGGAGAGTATCCTCAAAGAGGTGAAGAAAATCATCCTGATGCCCGACTTCAAGGGTTACCTAAGCGACTTGGGCGGTCCTTCTGCCAACATGTATGGCATGGGCGGCAAGAACAAGAAGGCATGCGAGCACTGCAAGCGTCCTTCCTGCGTGAACCCACAAATCTGTCCGAACCTCAACACCGACCACAGCAAGTTGCTCGAAATCTACCATGCCGTGGATGCACTTCCTGGTATCAAGAAGAGCTTCATCGGAAGTGGTGTGCGATACGACCTTCTCTTGCACAAGAGCAAGGACGAGAAGAGCAACGAGGCGGCTCGCCAATACACACGTGAGTTGATTACCAAGCACGTGAGCGGTCGCTTGAAGGTTGCCCCAGAGCATACTAGCGACAAGGTGCTGAAGCTGATGCGTAAGCCATCGTTCGAACAGTTCTACGAGTTCAAGCGCATCTTCGACAAGATCAACAAGGAAGAGGGCCTCAACCAGCAAATCATCCCATACTTCATCAGCAGCCATCCCGGTTGCCACGAGGAAGATATGGCAGAGCTGGCGGTCATCACCAAGGGTCTCGACTTCCATTTGGAACAGGTGCAGGACTTCACGCCTACCCCAATGACCATCTCGACCGAGACGTGGTACACGGGCTACGATCCATACACCTTGGAGCCCGTGTTCAGTGCCAAGACCCCGAAGGAGAAACTAGCCCAGCGCATG
>FR893278.1:42334-60990 GCA_000436035.1 Prevotella sp. CAG:732
TTATAAGCCGGAGGGGCGTCGTGCCATCGAGAGCGAGTTGAGGAAGATAGGCAGAAGCGACCTGATAGCCAAGCTCTACGACAAAGCCAGTTATGGGAAGCCACATGGCAAAGCGCATTACGATGACAAAGCCATCGGCTCCAGCTACGACAACCCTGGCGTGGGAAGAGGTGCAAGAGGCAGAATTGCTTATCAGCCTAAGGGCTATGGCAACGTAGGTTGCTATGATGAGGAGAAATACCTCAACGACGGCAAGCCGCTCAACCAAAGAGATATGGCAAGGATGAGTCCTAGAGAACTGGCGAAGCTGACAAAGGCGCAGTTGAAAGCCGACAAGGGTTCGGGCTTCTTCAAGGACAAAAAGAAGAAGAGCTTCAACCCTAACTTCGATTCCGACAATCATAGAAAACAAAGAAACGAACCGAAGCAGAAACGAAATTGGAGCAATGGTCAGCCTGCCAATCGCAACAACAAGCGTAAGAGATAAGAGAGAAAGAGTTTGTCGCAACGCAGAATTTGTGACAAACTCTTTTTCTTCATACCAGTGTCCTTGCAGTTTACTTGCGTTATCTTCCTTGATTACGATTGCAAAGGTACAGCAAATTTTCCGTATCACCAAATTTCAGCGTGTGATAAGGGAAAAATGATTATCTCACTCTGCAAACTCGGATTCCGATTTGGCTCGGATGCTTCGACATGTAAGTCCTCAATGTCATAGGCTCATCAATCACTTTCTTGTGAATGCTGCTGGCATTGAGTAGATGCAAGCCATCTGAATGCCAAGAGGCTATGCCGATATGGGTGGTATCGAGTCCCTTCTTATTGGTGATGATGACGATGATGTCGCCATCCAGGATGGTCTTGCGAAAGAGGCTGTTGTTGGCTATCTTTGTCTTGGGAATATAGCGATAACTCTTGCCGTTGATGCTATTCTCCAATGCCTTGATTCCCTTCAGGCGTACAGCATTGCCATTGAGCATCTTGTAACTGCTCTGATGCGTGGTCATCCAATTCACGTTGATATGCTGCACCGACGTGAAAGGTGGATTTACCTGAATGTCAGTCACAATACCCTCCTCCACATTGTCATTGATCCAAGCGGTAAAATAATGTTGGCGCTTCTCGTAAGCCACGTCACCACCGATATATCTCACGTGCTTCAGTTGCTCACAATAGTCAGCGAAAGTATATTTCTTGCTCTCGGCGCATCTCGTCAACGCCACCACCATCTCAACGTATGTCGTGCAATCCAGTTGGGTGGTATTGATGACCAATCGCTCATCTTTCGCCGCATCCAAGGTGCCTGCCACATAGGGCACGCCCAGGAATTTCTTGCCAAAATAGAGCATCCAAATCTTTGGCTTCGTCTTTAGGCGCGAAGCCTCCTTCAACAAAGTCACAATCTTGACACTATCTTGCTTCTTATACGTAGAATAGGCAGAGCGAGCCGATGCTGTTCCACCCAAAAGCAGCATACCCAAACAAGCGATAAAAGCTATTTTACTCAATCTTCTCATCGTTTCTTATCATTGATTTCTCTTCTTACCAAAATTCACACCGACATAAATGTTGAGCGAACCAAACCAGTTGTTGGTAGAAAATTGCTCTTTCTTATAGTTATAGGAGTGAATCACCGTACTGGCACCAGCATACCACTTCGTATTATTCCAAACAACACCGAAACGACCGATGCCATCCAAGTTGAAGTTCTTGAAACTGAAATCCTTGAACCTCAGATGCGAATGACTGCCATCCGTATCAGAGTTCGACTGGTTGTAAGCCAAGCCTGCCGACAAGGAAGCATTGAAGAGCCAATTCTTCGCAAACACCCAGTTGTAGGCATACCCACAAGATGCCGATACATCGAAGTAATTGATTTCCGAGAACTTCAAGTCAGGGTCGATTCTGGATTCGCCATTCTCTTTCTTTCCCAATCTTTGGTCAAGGATACTACCCAGTTCATCCCAATCCACCTTCAGGTTATGCTCCGTATATCCGATACCCAGAAGCATAGAGCCTGCGCTTTTCCTTTGTACCGTACTCTGAGAGTAAGCCGCTGGATATGAGAACTTCCGATGATTAAAGATGTAGTAAAGGTTGAGACCCTTGATGCTCGCCTTGAAGCCCTCGAAAGGCACATTGCGCAAGGAGGAATAATCAGCATCGTCCAACCCATTCATCCTGTTGATGTGATAGTCATTGCCGGTCTGTCGCCAATACAAGTCGATGCCCAGCATACTGCTATAGAGACTCAAGTCGAACTCTTTCTTGCTAGAATGGTCTGACTTAAAACTGATGTGCTTCAAGTCGAGCGTATAACCTAGGAACACCCATCGCCATCCCACATACGGACCGAGACGGAAGGTTGGGTCTGGAGCAAAAACTATCTTCTGTCCATCCTTGCTCGACAAGGTATATTGCTCGTAGGTGTTAGTGTTTTGCAGCATCACGGTGTAGTTGTAATGCTGCGGCTCCACATAGTTGGTGTCGATGGTGCTAAACTCCCGGAAGAATCGGGTGAACACAGCGCCCACTCGATGAAAGAAAGTCTTCTTGTGCCTAGCCCTCGTCAAGCTATCAGCGGAAGAGCCTTGAAATATGGTCTTATTGAAAAGCGTACTGAATCTTATCGTATCACCACTCGCATCCTCCGCAGCACTGACGGGTGCCACGAAGCAAGAAAGCAAACATACGGATAATATCATCCTTTTCTTCATCTATATCTATTTCTCTTTTGGTTGTTTTTGTCTTATTCCCTAGGAAGAATCATCCTCTCCAAGAATGATAAATGACTCGTGAAAGATTAATTTTTCCAGAGTATTCTGTCCAAAACCCAGTTGGTTGGCGTGGCTGAAATCGCCGTACATGAACAGGTGCCTATGCCCTGCAAGTCTTCTATCACATTCTTGATGATAGGAAGCTGGACGTATGGTGGATTCGGCACAACGATCTCGCGGTGTCCCTCACTATTGATCAAGATGATTGGGTCGTAATTAAAGACGGAGAAGGACAACGAACCCTTGTCACCGATGACCTCGATGCGGTCTTCCTTGGCACTCTCATGCCCCACGAAGCACCAGCTGCCACTGCCCGGTATGCCACTCTCAAAATAGAAACATGCCGAAAGGGTATCCTCCGCTCCATACAGATGAGCACGATTGGCTGGATAGCCATGCGCACGAGTGATGACACCAAACAAGTCTTGCAAGAGGTCTATCTGGTGAGGAGCTAAATCGTAGAAGTAGCCACCACCCGATATATCCGGTTGCAAACGCCAAGGCATCTCCTTGCCGCTGGTATAGTCCAAGTCACGAGGAGGCACAGAGAAACGTACCTGCACATTGATAACCTCGCCTATACCTCCACTTTGGATAATCTCCTTAACCTTTTGGAAATAAGGCAAATATCGACGATAGTAAGCCACGAAGCAAGGCACACCCGTCTGCTCGCTCACACGGTTGATGCGGATGCACTCATTGTAGCTAGCAGCCAATGGTTTCTCTACATAGACAGGCTTGCCAGCCTTCATCGACATGATGGCGAAAGTGGCATGAGAAGACGGAGGAGTGGCAATATAGACGGCGTTGACGTCAGGATCATCTATGAGTTCCTGGGCATCCGTGTACCATTTGCGGATGTGATGACGCTCCGCATAGCTGCGAGCCTTGTCCTCACTTCGGCTCATCACTGCCACGACCTTCGAACCTGCCACCTCATTGAAAGCAGGTCCCGACTTCTTCTCGGTCACCTCACCGCAACCGATAAACCCCCACTTGATTTCTTTCATTGTTGATTATATTAAATCGTCTTTACCTTATTATACATGTCAGCAAAACGAATGCTGAGCATCATTCCTCTGCTATCGACTTATTGATTTGGTCGATATAGTCCAAGACCTCATCCCTGCCCATCTTCTTCTCACTACTGGTGATGAAATAAGGTGGCAGTTCTTCCCAGCGGTCTTCCAGCGCCTTCATCCACTTCTCGGCGTTCATACGAGCCTTCACCGGACCGAGCTTGTCTGCCTTGGTGAAAACGATGCAGAACGGGATGTTGCTCTCGCCCAACCAATCGACAAACTCACGGTCTATCTTCTGTTGGTCGTGGCGCACGTCGATGAGTACGAAGACATTAGCCAACTGTGGGCGCTGCAAGATGTAGCTGGATATCATCTGCTCCAACTGCTTCTGCACCGTCTTCGAGCGCTTGGCAAATCCATAGCCAGGCAAGTCAACCAAATACCACTCATTATTGATGATGAAGTGATTGATCAGCAACGTCTTACCCGGTGTGGCTGAAGTTTTAGCCAAGCCCTTATGGTTGCAAAGCATATTGATGAGGCTAGACTTTCCCACATTGCTTCTTCCGATAAAAGCATACTCAAGTTTATTGTCCTTAGGACACATGCCCACACGTGGAGCCGATATTGTAAATTCCGATTTCTTGATTTCCATCGCTATTTTAATTAAGAATTATCCTTCAATTTCCGCCAGTTCCAGCCAGCGCATTTCCTTCTCATCGAGTTCATCCTTGATGAGAGGCAAGCGCTTGCTTTTCTCCGTCAGTTCATCCACACTCAGTGTGCCGCTACATAGAGCTTCTTCCAGTTGCTTCTGCTCTGCCTCCAAGGCTTCGATCTCTTTAGCAAGTTGCTCATACTCACGCTTTTCCTTGTAGGTCATCTTGCGTTTGTTCTCGAAAGAAGCATCTCGCTTGGCGGTTCCTGCGGCATTGTTTTCCGTCTTGGCAGGAGCATTGGCAGCAGACTTGCCCTTGGCAGAAGCTTCTTCCTCCTTGGTCTGAAGGCGGCTCCACTCACGATATTGCGTGTAGTTGCCAGGGAAGTCTTGTATCTCGCCCTCCCCCTTGAAGACCAGCAAGTGATCGACCACCTTGTCCATGAAATAGCGGTCGTGACTCACGACGATGACGCAACCAGCGAAATCCTGCAGATATTCCTCCAAAACCTGTAAGGTTTGGATGTCAAGGTCGTTGGTAGGCTCGTCCAGCACCAGGAAGTTAGGATTGCGCATCAATACCGTGCAAAGGTAGAGCTTGCGCTTCTCGCCTCCACTCAACTTATATACGTAATTGTGTTGCTCCTCTGGCGTGAAGAGGAAGAACTGCAAGAACTGCGATGCCGTCATGTGCTTGCCACCGCCCAAGTCGATATAGTCGGCTATCTCCGTGATGACATCTATCACCTTCTGGTCTTCACGGAACTTCAACCCCTCCTGCGAGAAGTAGCCAAAGCGTACCGTCTCACCAATGTCGAACTTGCCCGAATCGGGCTGCACCTCTCCCAAGAGCATCTTGATGAAGGTGGATTTTCCAGCACCATTGTTACCCACGATGCCCATCTTCTCGAATCGGGCAAAGTTGTAATAGAAGTTATCGAGAATCACCTTCTTCTGTCCTCGGTCATCAAAAGCCTTGCTGACATACTGGCACTCAAAGATTTTGCTGCCGATATAGACGGTGGATGCCTTCAGTCTCACCTGGCGGTCCTCGATGCGCTGCTTAGCCACCTTTTCCAGTTCGTAAAAGGCCTCCTCACGATAGCGAGCCTTGTGACCACGAGCCTGAGGTTGACGGCGCATCCAGTCCAACTCCCTGCGATAGAGGTTCTTGGAGTGCTGAATCTCGGCACGAAGGTTGTCCATTCTCTCCTGGCGTTTCTCCAAGTAGTACGCATAGTTGCCACGATATGTGTAGATGGTCTTGTCGTCCAGTTCGAGGATGACATTGCAAACCTTGTCGAGGAAGAAGCGGTCGTGCGTCACCATGAAGATGGTCTTGTTGCCACGGTTCAGATAACCCTCCAGCCACTCTATCATCTCCAGATCGAGGTGGTTGGTTGGCTCGTCGAGCATCAAGAAGTCAGGTTCCTCTATCAAGACATTCGCCAAGGCGACACGTTTCTGCTGACCACCGCTGAGCTGTCCCATCGGCTGATTTAAGTCCATGATGTGCAACTGGGTGAGGATTTGTTTCGCCTTCAAGAGCTTCTCCTCATCGCCTTGATGATTGAAGCAGGCATCGAGTACACTTTCCTCTGGGTCAAACTTAGGAGACTGTTCCAAGTAGCCCACCTTCAGGTCACGGCGATAGATGATATCACCGCTCTCATGCCCCTCCTTGTCCATCAAGACAGACATCAAGGTTGACTTGCCCGTACCATTGCGAGCTACCAGTCCCACCTTCTGTCCTTCGGCGATAGAAAAGGAGATGTTATCAAAAAGAACCTGTGCTCCAAAGCGCTTTGTCAGGTTCTGAACGTCCAAATAGGGTATCTGATTTGCCATTTTTACATTTTTGTTTGCAAAGTTAGCAAAAAAATTTGGTAGAAAAGAAAAAATTAAGTATCTTTGCACACGAAATTTAATTCAACCCCGTGTTTCAGTTCTTGAAACACCTTATATTTCAACAAGAAACATATACAATATATAATTATTTAATAATGTATAGCAAAGACGATTTATCATCTAGGAATGTCGCAACATTGAAAGACATTGCCAAGGAAATAGGCGCAAAGATAAAGTCTAGCGACAACAAGGAGACCATCATTTATGCCATCCTTGATGCCCAGGCTGAGCAAACTGCGCAACCTACCAAGAGAAAGCGTGTCCGCATTTCCAAGAAAGAGGACAAGGTATATTCCGTCAAAGGTAAGGATGGCGAGAATTATGACGTGATGAAGAATCAGGCCACTGGTCCTAACCTCCCTCAAGAGACTAGCCTCTTCAAGGAGACCCCCGTGACCGATGCGAATGCGCCAGAGACACCACAGGTGGAAGAAGCACCTGCAACCACTGAAGAAAGCAAAACCTCCAAGAAAAAGTCTGCCGCTTCCAAGAAGAAAGCTGAGGAAGCAACACCTGCAGAGAGCAACAGCCCTGAGCCTGCACCTGTCGTCACCAAGCACAGAGGCAGAAAGAGCAAGGCTGAGCTAGAGGCTATCGCTGCAGCCAAGGCAGCTGAACTTAAGAGACAGCACGAGGAAAAGCTCGCCGCTCAGAATGCAGCCGCACAAGAACAAGCAGCACTTGCTGAGGCACAAGAGCCTGTTCCTGCCGATGGAGCAGCACCAGCCGCCAATGAGGAAGCTAACGATGCCAACGCAGAGAAAGGAGCTTTCATCCCTGAGGCACAGTTCCAGACAGCGTCGGAAGGCAGCAGCGAGGGCAACCAAGAACTCATCGCCCAGTTGCAAGCAAAGATGAATGCTCAGAACAGCGAGAAGCCTGCTGACAATCACGCAGAGAATGCATACGCCAATCCAAGCCAGAACAGCAACGTTTGGGAAGGCGACCCAGGAGACGGAACAGACTTCATCCCAGTCATCGACTTGCCGATAGAAGACCAGGCTGCCATGCCTACCTACGATATTTTCGATCGTCCTACCAGCACTCCTGCTAGCGCTCCACGCCAGCAAGTAGTCGCTCAGCCAACTGCTCCTGCAGAGCCTGAATACGACTTCAGCAACATCATCACCTCCAACGGTGTACTCGAAGTAATGCCTGATGGCTACGGTTTCTTGCGCAGCAGTGACTACAACTACCTCTCATCTCCTGATGATGTGTATGTAGCTGCCAACTTGGTGAAGCGTTATGGTCTGAAGACGGGCGACGTAGTGGAATGCAATGTTCGTCCTCCACACGATGGCGAGAAGTACTTCCCTATGACGGGTGTCATCAAGATCAATGGTCGTAATCCATCCGAGGTACGCGACCGTGTTCCTTTCGAGCACCTCACCCCACTCTTCCCAGACGAGAAGTTCACGCTCTGCGGCGACCGTGCCACAACCAACTTGAGCACCCGCATCGTCGATTTGTTCTCTCCTATCGGTAAGGGGCAGCGTGCCTTGATCGTGGCTCAACCTAAGACTGGTAAGACCATCTTGATGAAGGATATCGCCAATGCCATCGCTGCCAACCACCCAGAGGCATACCTCATGATGCTACTCATCGATGAGCGTCCTGAGGAGGTGACCGACATGGCTCGCACCGTCAACGCAGAGGTCATCGCCTCTACATTCGATGAGCCAGCAGAACGCCATGTCAAGATTGCCGGCATCGTATTGGAAAAGGCAAAGCGTATGGTAGAATGTGGTCACGACGTGGTCATCTTCTTGGATTCCATCACTCGTTTGGCTCGTGCCTACAACACCGTAGCTCCAGCATCAGGTAAGGTGTTGACCGGTGGTGTCGATGCCAACGCCCTTCAGAAGCCAAAGCGTTTCTTCGGTGCGGCACGTAACATCGAGGGAGGTGGTTCGCTCACCATCATCGCCACCGCATTGATTGATACCGGTAGCAAGATGGATGAGGTCATCTTCGAGGAGTTCAAGGGTACGGGTAACATGGAGTTGCAGCTCGATCGCTCACTCAGCAACAAGCGCATCTTCCCTGCAGTCAACTTGGTGGCTTCTTCTACTCGTCGCGACGATCTCTTGCAAGACAAGACGACCCTCGACCGCATGTGGATTCTCCGCAAGTATATCTCCGACATGAATCCTATCGAGGCGATGAACACTATCCATACCAGCATGCAGCGTACTCGTGACAACGATGAGTTCTTGCTGTCAATGAACTCATAAGCCTAGAGACGAGACATCAAACATAGAAAAACTAAGAAAGGCTGTTAGCATGGATTGCTAGTAGCCTTTCTCTATATACGAACGAATCAAAAAAACTAAATCAGATGAAAAGAAACTTCATGATGGGCTTAGCCCTACTGTTGGGCATGACATTTTCAGCCCCTATTGCTTCTCTAGCCAAAGGCAATCATTCCTGCAAAGCCAACAACTCTGCCCAAGGCTATTACACCCAGTATTATGGCAACAAGCCAGAACTCATCAAAGCTGCCAAGGATTGGTATGCCAAGGGAGAATGGCGCAATGGTTTCGACAAGGCTGATGCACACAGCAGTGTCAACCTCGTAGATTTCTACTTGCAGTATCAGAAGAACCCAAAGCAGTGGAAGGCACTCTTCGACTTCATCGCCAAGACCGACCTTCTCACCATCGCCAAGGGCAAGCACAAGATTCCAGGCTGCAACCTGACGGTGAGCGTGGAGGACAGCGAGAACGAGCCGCTCGAAAAGCGAGGCAGCGAAAGCCATTACCATCACATCGACTTCCAGTATGTGGTGAAAGGCACAGAGCGTTTTGGTGTCATCGACCACTATACCAGCAAGCCCAACTGCAAGTATCGCCCTGATGTCATCCACTACGACTACGACAAGAGCCGCACTCGCTTCTACGACAGCACTCCAGGCGAGTTCTTCATCTTCTTCCCTGGCGACTGGCACATTGCCAAGGTAGCGAATGACACTGACAACCAAGTGATCAGAGTGATTGTTATCAAGGTGGATTATCAAGACTAACCTTGGCTACAATCATCCATTGCATGAGGTCAAGTTTTACGCTTCTCTAGGCTTGATTGGCACCACCTCACCCTTGCGATTATAACAAGTAATCGTCACAGGAGTGTTTGCCAAGGCACGCTTGATGTCAACACTCGGAATAAATATGACCCGGCGGGAGGTGATGAGAGAATCATCAGCTTTCGCCGGATTTTTAAAGCTAGCCCCTCTCACTCCGAAGCGCAGATTTCCCAAGCCTGGCAACGATACGCAATGACCTTCCGTCACCCACGTCTTGATGACCTCCCCTATGCCATACCAACTGGCTTGCAGAATGGGCTTAGGCAGTCCTGTCATGAGAGCAGCTTGTTGCATGACCTTGTCTGCATCCAGCAAGTTGTAGTTACTCGTTTGCATCACGTATGCAAACTCTTCCTTTCCTTTTTCAAACGAGATATTTCTCTCGACAGCTTTTACTTGTATTCCCATAGTAATTGAATTTTTCGATGGTGCAAAGATACAAACCTTCTTTCGATTCACCAAGGTTTGTCACGCTAGTCGGGAGAAAAAACGTCGGGAGGTTTTTGGAATTTCCTCGGGAGGTTTTTGAAAAAACGTCGGGAGGTTTTTCTGAAAGCCTACCGACGTTTATTAGAATGCCTTGTTAGGGAAATCCCAAGGCCTACCGATTTTAATGAAGTATCATCTTTATCAACTTGTCCATATAGTTGACATCATCCTTGAACAGCACATGGTTATCTGTAACCAAATGACAGAACTATTCCAGCGTAACAAATCAACTATATCTAGACATATTAAGAATACTGATCCGTAAGGCGTGTCACTCCCATCAGCCAAACCTCACTTAAACAAAAAAGTCCCTTCACTCTAAAACACTGACAACTCTATCAGTTGGCTTACTGAGTGAAGGGACTTTTATATATCTAACTTATCTTATGATTCTATCTAGTAACAATAGAAATTCACCTATGCGCTAGGTATTTTCCATCGAATATTAATAGAACTTGAAGTAGTTGCGAGCATTGTTGTAAGAGATGTCCTCTACCATGCGAGAGAGACTCTCCATATCGTTAGGCAACAAGCCTTTCTCTACATCGTTTCCGAGCAAGTTGCAAAGCAAACGACGGAAGTACTCATGACGTGGGTAGCTGAGGAATGAACGAGAGTCGGTCAACATACCTACGAAACGGCTCAACAAGCCCAATACTGAGAGGGCATTCATCTGCTTGGTCATACCATCGAGCTGGTCGTTGAACCACCAACCTGAACCGAACTGAATCTTTCCTGGGCAAGAACCATCCTGGAAGTTACCGAGCATAGTAGCGATTACCTCGTTGGCACATGGGTTCAAGCAATACAAGATAGTACGTGTCAACTTGCCTTCCATGTTCAATTCGTTCAAGAAGCTGCTCATAGCCTTGGCTGTAGTGAATTCACCGATAGAATCGAAACCGGTATCAGCACCCAACTTATTGTACATCAAAGTATTGTTATCACGGATAGCACCATAGTGATACTGCTGAGTCCAGTCGGCAGCATGATCCATCTCAGCGCAAACCTTCAAGAATGCGTGCTTGTACTGACGTACCTCTACAGTAGAAAGCTGCTGACCACGCATAGCTTTAGAGAAGATGGTCTCAATCTGAGAATCAGTATATGGATCATCATAGAACTCCTCGATACCATGGTCGCTCAACTTACAACCATTCTCTGAGAAGAAGTCATGACGCTTCTGAAGAGCATCTACCATATCCTGGAAGGTAGTAACAGTAACACCTGCTACCTCACCCAACTTATTCATATACTCAGCGAAGTCTGGCTTCTCGATGTTCATCGCCTTGTCAGGACGCCAAGCTGGAATCATCTTGATCTCGAAACCACTCTCACGAGTCTGCTTGTGATAGCGAAGATCATCGATTGGGTCGTCTGTAGTACATACGCACTCTACATGATAACGACGCATCAAGCCACGAGCGCTGTACTCTGGCAACTGCAACTTCTCGTTACATTCATCGAAAATCTCACGAGCAGTCTTTGGACTGAGTTGCTTCTCGATACCAAAAGCAGTTTTGAGCTCCAAGTGAGTCCAGTGATAAAGAGGGTTACGGAATGTATAAGGCACTGTCTCTGCCCATTTCTCAAACTTCTCCCAGTCGGTAGTATCAGTACCAGTGCAGTAGCGCTCATCCACGCCATTGGTACGCATAGCACGCCACTTGTAATGGTCACCGCCGAGCCAAAGCTCTGTGATACTCTTAAACTTGTGATCATTAGCTACCATCTCAGGGATGAGGTGACAGTGATAATCAATGATAGGCATCTTTGCCGCATGATTGTGGAAAAGATCTTGCGCAGTCTTAGTGTCGAGCAAGAAATTTTCATCCATAAATTGTTTCATAATCGTATAGTAGTTTTTAAATGTTTTGTCTGTTAGAACCGCAAAATCATCGATTCAACTGCAAATTTAATACAAAATCTCTAAACGACCAAATCTAAAAGTGGAAAAATAACATTTATAAACTTAAACGATTACGTATATATATAAAAGCAGTAAGGTTCGATGACCACTGAAGTTTACTTCGTGGGTCATCGAACCTTACTCCATAGTGCAATGAAGCCTAATGCATTTTCAGACCATAAACATCGCCTTGATTATACGATAATCCTCGTCTTGTGATAGTTCTCACGGAACTCACTCGGCGAGCATCCCTTTTTCTTCTTGAAGATACGGTTGAAGTTGCTCAAGTTATTGAAACCGCAATCGAAACCGATTTCACTGATTGACTTGGCTGTATCAACCAGCATACGAGCGGCATATCCCAACCGCAAGTCGATGATATACTCACTGATGTTACGCCCCGTATGAAGTTTGAAGAATCGGCTGAACGCACTCGGGCTCATACCAGCCAAGTCGGCAAGAGCAGGCAAGCGCAAGTCGTCCATATAGTTCTTGGAGATATAATTCTTTACCTTTAGGATTCTTCGGCTGTCATCCTCCACTGCCACCTTTGCATAACTGCTAGAGGCAAGTGTACGGGCTCCCTCACAACGAGAGAGTTCATAAAGAATAGTCAAGAACTGCTGCACGGCATAGAAACCATCCTTCACGGTACTCAATGTATCCAACATACCATACACCTTCAAGATGGCCTTCATCGGAAATACCAATCCCTTGCGTGCCTCCTGCATCATTCGAGTGATGCTGGCGTATGGGTTTCTGCCGAAGAGCGTCTCCGTGCCCATACTGAAGTCGAATTGTATGGTGATTTCACGAATATCCTCACTATGGCACTCGTTCTGTTCCCACACATGTTCCAAGTCTGGCGAAGTGATCAGACAGAGGTCATAGTCGTCTATCACCTCCTGCGAATCCCCGACAATTCTCTTTACTCCCTTGGCATTCTCGACAAAGTTGAGTTCAAATACGGAGTGATTGTGGATAGGATAAGTAAATTCCTTCTTGTGCCTATCAGCGATGTAGAGAACATCTTTACCCATCAGCGGGGTGATCTCATGAATGATTCTTCTTTCTTCAGCCATATATCAGTGATTAATTAATAAAATTATGTAGGAAGACTTACGCCATTAAAAGCGTAAGTCTTTCATAATATCGCTCATCTTTTGCTTGGTTGCGATACGAGTAGGAACGAGAGGCAAACGAAGTTCGTTCTCGATGAAGCCCATATCGTTGAGCAATGCCTTAACACCGGCAGGGTTGCCATCCACAAACAATAAGCTATACAATTCGGTGAAAGCATGGTGAATCTTTCGTGCTGGCTCATACTCGCCACGGAATTCCAAGCGAATCATACGACTGAATGCCTTTGGCAAAGCATTTCCAATCACAGAGATGACACCAGCTGCGCCACTCGCTACCATAGAGAATGTCAAAGCGTCATCGCCACTAATTACCTCGAAGTTATCAGGCTTGTTCTTGATGATTTCATCTACCTGCTCCAAGCTACCGCTAGCTTCCTTGATAGCCACGATGTTAGGGAAATCACGAGCGATACGACAAGTGGTCTCTGGCTTCATGTTGACACCCGTTCTGCCTGGTACATTATATAATACAATAGGAAGAGGACTCACCTCTGCTATCGCCTTGAAATGCTGATAAAGTCCTTCCTGTGAAGGTTTGTTATAGTAAGGGCAAATGCTGAGAATGCCATCGATGCCACTCCAATCCGAGTTCTTGATTTCATCGACAACTGCAGCAGTATTGTTGCCACCACAATATTTCAGGATTTTCACACGACCATGGTTCACGTCCTTGACAAGTTGGGTGATGTTATCCTTCTCCTCTTTAGTCAAGCATGGAGCCTCACCAGTTGTGGCAAGGATGCAAAGGAAGTCTGCACCATTGTCAATTTGGAACTCAACCAAGCGCTTCAAAGCTTGATAGTCAACCGAGCCATCGGTCTTGAATGGGGTTATGAGAGCTATACCTAAGCCTCTAAAAATATTCTGTGCCATAATTCAGTATTACAAAATCATCCGCAAAAGTACAAATTTATTGCCAATTTGCAAAATAAAAGGTTACTTTTCTTTCATAATTGTATCAAAAATGAATTTATTTGGTATTATTATCGCAAATATCACATTTTTTTAGTACTTTTGCACCCATGAGCAGATACTTTATTACCTTCAGTTATGATGGTACCCACTACCATGGTTGGCAAATCCAACCCAATGCCAATACGGTGCAACAAGAGTTGCAACGTGGCTTGTCGATATTGTTGAGAAAAGACATGGAAGTAGTGGGAGCTGGACGTACTGACACGGGAGTTCACGCCAGAAAGATGGCGGCACATTTCGATTGGGAGAGCTTGGATGCCGATGGAAACAACCAAGGGCTTCCGATGCCTTGCGACCAACTGGTGTATCGCCTGAACAGGATCCTCCCTCGCGACATCTCCGTGCTGGATGTGTTTCCTGTAAGCGATGACATGCACGCCCGTTTCTCAGCAACCTCGCGTACCTATCATTATTATATACATACACAGAAAGATCCTTTCCAGCGTCACTATTCCTTGCAGATGAACTACCCTTTGGATTTCGCAAGGATGAACGAGGCGGCACAAATGTTCTTGGAGCACGAGGACTATGCGGCTTTCTGCAAGGCTGGAGGTGACAACAAGACCACCATCTGCCACGTCACACAAGCCCGATGGGTACAGACCTCCCCTACCACTTGGTATTTTGAGATTACAGCCAACCGATTCTTGCGAAACATGGTGAGAGCGGTCGTTGGTACACTGATTGAGGTAGGCAGAGGCAAGATGACGATGGAACAATTTGAGGACATCTTGCACAATGGTTCGAGAAGTGATGCCGGCGAAAGCATGCCAGGCAATGCCTTGTTCTTGGAAGATGTCGCTTATGATTTTTAGAAATAAAAAATCCCGCTTGAAGAACTCCCTTATTCAAAGGAGAGTTTCTTCAAGCGGGTTCTTAATTGTTCAGCCTCGCTCTTTCGGATAGAAAGTTGGATGCTACACGTATTATCAAACTGCTGGTCAACGATGCGAGGATTCATCTCCTTGACAATCCTCATCACATCATTCATCATCGGATAAGTGAAGTCGTAAGTCACGATTTCCTCTACTTGCTTCGTCACCTCCTCACAATGCGACAAGACATCTATCGTCGCTTCCCTATAAGCGACAATCAGACCACTAGTTCCAAGTTTCACACCACCGAAATAACGAATGACAACCACCAAAATATCAGTCAGTTCTGCCTTGTTGATTTGTCCCAAGATTGGTTTGCCAGCAGTGGAAGAAGGTTCTCCATCATCGTTGGCACGAAACTCCTGACGTTCAGGACCCAACATATAAGCATAGCAACAATGGCGGGCATCGTAGTATTTCTTGCGATAGGCACCCACTATCTCCTTCACCTCATCTACCGATGTCACATGATGGGCAAAGGCGAGGAACTTACTTCGTTTCTCTGTGTAATATCCCTCGCCAATGGTATCTGTTATCGTTTTGTATTCGTCTATCATCAATCTAACTTGTGAATAATCAAACCACTACGCAACTTTGGCTCAAACCAAGTTGCCTTAGGAGGCATAATCTTGCCGCTATCCGCAATGTCCATGATTTGCTGCATGGTGACAGGATGCAAGGCAAGTGCCATCTTCATCTCGCCACTATCCACACGGCGCTTCAACTCGCCCAATCCACGCAAGCCACCAACGAAGTCAATACGCTTGTCGGAACGCAAGTCCTTGATGCCCAGTATCTCATCCAAAATCAAGCGAGACGAGATGTCAACATCCAACACTCCAATAGGATCGCTATCATCGTAAGTGCCTGGCTTAGCATACAAGCCATACCACTTGCCATCGAGATAAAGGAGGAAGCTATGCAAGACGGCTGGCTTCAAGACATCGAGACCGCACTCCTTAATGGCATCATCCAATGACATTTTCTCATAACAAGGAATGCCATCCTCGTCTCCACTCACATTCACATTGATGGCATCAATCACTATCACCTCAAAGTTCTTCTGCAATGCTGTCAAGAACTCATCTGAGGTCAATCCATTCAAATCCTTTACCACACGATTGTAATCGAGGATGGTCAACTGACTAGCCTGAAAACAAACAGCCATGAAATAGTTGTACTCCTCCTTGCCAGTATGGTTAGGATTCTGTTTTGCCTTCTCTGCGCCCACCAAGGCAGCAGCAGCTGAACGATGGTGACCATCAGCAATATAGAGACTTGGCATCTTGGCAAACTCAGCAGTGATAGTGGCGATGTCCTTGTCATCGCTCACTACCCAGAACTGATGGCGGAATCCATCAATAGGTGCGATGAAATCATACTCAGGCTGGGTGCTTGCATAACGCACAAGAATCTCATTGAGCACGGCATTGTCAGGATAAGCGAAGAAGACCGGTTCGATATTCGCATTGCAAACACGTACATGCTTCATGCGATCCTCTTCCTTGTCACGGCGAGTCAACTCATGTTTTTTGATGACACCCGTCATATAGTCATTGACATACGCACCCACGACAAGACCATATTGCGTCTTGCCATTCATGGTCTGCGCATAGATATAATACTGTTCTTTATCATCCTGCACGAGCCATCCCTTCTCCTGGAACTTTTTGAAGTTCTCTGCAGCACTCTCATAGACACGAGGGTCGTACTCAGAAGTACCTGGCTCGAAGTTGATTTCCGGTTTGATGATATGATAAAGACTCTTCTCGTTATCGCCAGCTTCCGCACGAGCTTCCTCGGAGTCGAGGACATCATACGGACGAGACTCCACCTGCTCCACGAGCTCCTTAGGTGGACGAATACCCTTGAAAGGTTTTACTATTGCCATAATTGATACTTTTATGCCTCATCATACGAGGATGACGAAGCTATTTTAAAACAAAAAGCCCACAAAGGATGTCTGTACGAGACACCCCTTGCGAGCTCATCTATTATTCTTTTATTACTTGTTTACCTGGAACTTGGTGCAACCATCCTTGAAGAAGGCATTGATCTGCTTTGCTGCAGCAATACCTGCATTGATGTTTGCCTCAGCTGTCTGAGCACCCATCTTCTTAGGTGTGGAGAAGTAACGACCCTCGAACTTAGCAAACTCTGCGTCTGCATCAGGCTTGATATCAGTGATAAACTTCAAGTCCTCACGTTCAGCCATCAACTTTAAGATTTCCTCTTCATTAATGACCTCCTTACGAGCCGTATTAATCAAGATACCGCCCTTAGGCAACTGATTGACAGTCTTATAGTCGATACTCTTGATGGTCTCTGGAGTAGCAGGGATATGCAAAGAAACAATGTCGCAAGTCTGGAACAACTCGTCCTGGCACTTCACAGCGTGAACACCAGCTGCCTCAATGACGTCAGCAGGACAGAAAGCATCGTATGCAGACACTTCCATGCCAAAGCCCTTGGCGATACGAGCCACATTGCGACCCACATTACCAAATGCGAGGATACCCAACTTCTTGCCCTTCAACTCAGAGCCAGCCTTTCCATTGTAGAAATTACGAACGGCATAAACCAACAAGCCGAATACCAACTCAGCAACGGCATTGGAGTTCTGACCAGGAGTATTCTCAGCCACCACGTTATGAGCGGTAGCCGCTGAAAGGTCGATGTTATCATAACCTGCACCAGCACGAACGATAATCTTCAAGTTCTTGGCGGCATCGAGCACTTCTGCGTCAGCCTTATCAGAACGGATAATCATCGCATCCACATCCTTGACAGCCTTCAAGAGCTGTGCTTTCTCTGTATATTTTTCGAGCAAGACCAATTCATTGCCTGCTCCCTCTATCTCTTTCTTGATGCCTTCCACAGCAGCTGCTGCGAAAGGCTTCTCTGTTGCAACTAATACTTTCATGTGCAAATCATTTAATTATGAATTTCAAATTAGTGCTGCGCCTCGAAATCCTGCATAGCCTTAACGAGTGCATTTACGCCCTCCATGGTCTGAGCGTTGTAGCAGCTAGCGCGGAAGCCACCTACCGAACGGTGACCCTTGACGCCAACCATACCACGCTCTGTAGCGAATTCCAAGAATGGTTTCTCAAGTTCAGCATACTCATCGTTCATCACGAAGCAAATGTTCATCAATGAGCGAGATGCCTCTTCCACAGTACCCTTGAAGAGTTTGTTGCGGTCGATCTCAGCATAGAGCACCTCAGCACGCTCATGAGCACGCTTGTCTGCTGCCTCAACACCACCATTAGCCTTCAACCAGCGGAGGTTTTCCATCAAGGTGTAGATAGGAACTACAGGAGGAGTATTGAACATACTACCCTTCTCTACATGAGTACGATAATCGAGCATTGTAGGAATCTCACGAGGAGCCTTGCCAAGCATGTCATCCTTGACGATGATGACGGTAACACCTGCCATAGAAAGGTTCTTCTGTGCACCTGCATAGATGGCAGTATATTTAGAAACATCTACTGGACGGCTCATGATGTCGGAACTCATATCAGAAATCAATGGCACATTGACATCTGGATCCACACGAAGTTCTGTACCATATATTGTATTGTTGCTTGTCAAATGCAAGTAATCAACATCGGCTGGCACATTGTTTGGCACCTGAGGATAGAAAGTGTAGTTGGCGTCGGACGATGATGCGATCTCCACGACCTCACCAAAATGCTTCGCCTCTTTCATTGCCTTCTTAGCCCATGTGCCAGAATTGATGTAGGCAGCCTTCTTGATGAGGAAGTTGGCAGGAATCTGCATAAACTGCAGGGACGCACCACCACCAAGGAAGAT
>FR893279.1 GCA_000436035.1 Prevotella sp. CAG:732
AATTAATAAATAAAGAAAACAATGAAGAAGAAAGTGATGATTCTCTCTTTGGCTTTTCTCATTTGCTGCGGAACGTCCCATGCAGCAGATAAGAATCGCATACGTGCCTCCTTCGACCAAGGTTGGACTTTCCGTCTCTGCAAAAGTCATGCTGATGCCACCGAAGTAATCCGACAGCTCGGCGTGGCGAATCCTGGACTGAGCCTCAACCAGCCAACCGCCAAGAAGACGAAGGTAACCGATGACACGGAACCTGAGCAGGCACAAGTGACGGCTAGCGAAGTCACCACATCGAAAGCCTCGCAAGCATCTAGCGACAAGAATTTCCGTCCAGTCACCATCCCCCATGACTGGAGCATCGAACTGCCCTTCGATCCAAAGGTGGGAGGTTCGGCTGGTTATCTCCCCGGCGGACAAGGTATCTACAGCAAGGACTTCACGCTCCCTGCGGAATGGCAAAAGCGAATGAGACAAGGCGAGAAGATCACCATCAACTTTGATGGCGTATATCATCGTGCCACCGTTTGGCTCAATGGGCATCGCCTCGGCTACCACATGTATGGTTACACCGGTTTTGCCTTCGACTTGACACCTTATATAATAATAGGAGGCAAGAACCGATTGGTAGTGCATGTCGATAGAGAGGAACAATCTCGCTGGTACACCGGCTCTGGCATCTATCGCCATGTCTGGTTGCAAGCCACCAACAAGGTGCATGTCAAGGAGCACGGCATCTTCGTTTCCACCCAGAACGACGGTACGGTGAAAGTGCAGACGGAAATCATCGGCGACAGCAACTGCAAGATTTCCTACACCATCTTAGATAGACTGGGCAAGAAGGTCGCAACAGCTACAACGAAATCAGACAATGGCATTGCGCTCTTGAAAAGCAACGACATCGGGGCGGCAGCCACCACCCTGCAAGTGAAGAATCCACAGCTCTGGAGCACGGAATCGCCTACGCTCTACACTCTCCTTACGAAGGTATATGATAGCAAAGGCAAACTGGCGGATGAAGTAGAGACACCTTTCGGATTCCGTGAGATTCGCTTCGATGCCAATACCGGTTTCTACTTGAACGGCAAGAACATGAAGTTGAAGGGAATGTGCTTGCACCAAGATGCCGGCAGTCTGGGTGTAGCAGTGCCAGAGGAGGTTTGGTTGCGCCGTCTGAAAGCCATGAAGGAAATCGGCTGCAACTCCATCCGCTGTTCCCACAATCCCCCATCACCAGAGTTCTTGAACATCTGCGACTCCCTCGGTTTGTTGGTACTCGACGAAGCTTTCGACAAATGGAAATCGGGCTACTATGAGCCATTCTATGACGAGAACGTCCACCAAGACATCGCCGACATGGTGCTGAGAGACCGCAACCACCCTTCCGTCATCATCTGGAGCATCGGCAACGAGGTGCAGGAAGCTTGGAACAAAGACAATGTTGGTGTAGAGAGAGCCAAGGAACTGAACGCCATCGTGAAGAGTATCGACCCTATTCGTCCTACGATGATAGCTTGTCAACAGGGATTCGAGAACAAGATTGGCGATGTGACCGACCTCGTGGGCTACAACTACCTGGAGCCTCGCATGATCAACGACCACAAGCGATTCCCTAACAGAAAGATGTTTGTCAGTGAAGCCTTCGTCTATTACTCTGGACTTCGAGAGAACTTGGTGCGTGACTTCGTGGAGCATAATCCTTGGCATTTCGTAGAGGAGAATCCTTTCATCGCTGGTTCATACGTTTGGGCTGGTATCGATTATCTCGGCGAGTCTTCCCCATGGCCTGCCAAGGGTTGGTGCTCCTGTCCTTTCGACATGACATTGAAGGAACGTCCTCAGGCAGCCTTCTATCATCCAGCTTGGAATCCTGAGAAGGAATATCTGAAGTTGGTGGTTCGTGACAACTGTTTCGACCAAGCCATGGGCACCGACCACTGGCAATATCCACCGATGGCTGATACTTGGGACTTGCCTTATACCGACTCTCGCTGTGTGGAAGTGAGATGCTACACCACTTGCGACTCGGTGCAGTTCTACTTCCCGATGTGGAGCAATCCTCAGTTGCCGCTGAAGCCACGTGTCACCAAGGACTATCCCGACCATTGCATCACCATACAGTTGCCAGCCCGTCAAGGCAAGGTGCTAGCCGTGGGGTACAAGGATGGCAAGGAAGTGTTGAGAGACTCGCTTATCAATCATGGTCCTGTGGCAGATGTAAGAATGGATGCAGATTACACCACATTGGCAACGATGAAGAATGATTATTCTGAGATTGCAGAGATAAGTGGCAACATACAGAAGAATGCAAGCATCCGAAGCAGAAAGGGAGTTTTGCCAACGAGTACGGTTTCTCACATTCGCCTCACGTTAGTGGACAAGGATGGCCTCATCCAACAGATGCAGCCCAAGAAGTTCCGTGTGGAGGTGGAAGGTCCTATTCGCTTGCTCGGTGTAGAGACTGGTGATATGAGAAGAATGGAGTCTTGGCGCACCACCGAACTGAAGACCTATTTCGGTGAAGGATTGGTGAGATTGCAATCCACCACCAAGCCAGGCATCGCTCGTGTCAAGGTCTTTGTCGAAGGCTTCGACAAGCCATTCGTCAAGGAAATCGTTATCAAGTAAGAATAAGGCACTTGTCAATGACAAGCCAGAAAATAATGGCGGTTAGCCCATCATCCCGAAAAAGGATGTGAGGCTAACCGCCAATATTTTTATATCATATCTTATGGAATGACTTCTTAGAAGGCGAGAATTGGGCGCATAGGGTTAATACTGCGACAGCTTGTAGCAGTTTTTAGTATCTCCTCAAAGGTCGATACTTAATGGTATATATTTGGTTGAAGTAATTCTTCCAAGTATTCGGCTCCTTGTCATCATCCCGAACAATGCGGATACCATAGAAGCGAGTGCCAGTATCTCGATACTCCTTGAAGCGAGCGAGCATCGACTGCGGAGGGTCGGGAATCAAGAAATCGGTTATCCACAACACATCGGCATTCACATAGTGCAAGCCGTCATTATCCAGCAACTCAAACATCTGCTTCATCATCTTCTTCGCCGAAGTTCCGCCACCGATAAATGGCAAATGAGTCGTGGATGGCTGACGCCGAACAGATCGCCCAGTGGAAGCAAAGCCAGAATGAGAACCACTATCAGAAAAAGAAGAATTGCCCGAAGCTGTAGATGCAGAAGAATCCGTGCTATCTGCGGAATTCGCAAGAGAAAAATCTTCAGCCGAGACATTCAGTCCCAACTTTCTCAATCGCTGCGCCTTCCTCTTCTCCATCAAGTCGATAGCCCTCGTACTCACCGAGAAGTCGATGAGGAAGCAATCACGCTCCAATTCCTCCGCCTTCTCTTCGAGCAGAGCTATCAAGGTAGAGGAGATGCGTTCTGGCGTGCCATACATACTAGCTGAAGTATCGAGACAGACTATCATCGGACCCTTGCGAGAGGCATGGGTAAAACCAAGCTTGCGAGAAGGCTTCGCCATCTCACTCTTATAGCGGAATGTCTGGAGCCTTCGCGTACGATACTTATATATAAAGAGTCCCTCCATATCCTCGTCACTATACTGGGCAAGTTCGAGAGGAAGCAAGGAGTTGAGGTCATCGCCCACGGTGATACCCTCGATGTCACTACCAGCGGAATGCTCCATCTTCATATCCACACCCGAAGCTATCGTGAGACGATCCTTGCCATTGGCATCCGCCACACGTCCCATCTTCGCCACAATCTCCTTGATTTCGGGATAGCGGTCTTGCACCTTCATCTGATTCAGTCGGCGTTCAAACTCGGTCTCCGTCCAACCGTTTGTCATCAACTCCCAAGCCTGTACGGCTCTCTGCTCCGAGACACCTTTCATCTTGATGTTGCGAGTCACCTGGTCCATCATACGGATTAATCCCGTCTCGAAGTTGTTCTGACGAATGGAGATATAATCCTTGAGTTTCTGCAAGGTCTGTCGCTCGATGCAAGCCTTCCAATCCTTTACCAATCGCTCCCAATTCTCATTTTTGGTAGCGCCATCGCCTTGAAACAAGCGGATGAAGAATGGTTTGTCGAAGCCATCGTCCTCATGCTCCATCGCCAACTGGTTGAGCAATGGATGCCACACTTTCTCATCCATTCGCTTGAAGTTGGTCCAGTCGAGCACATCATCAGCCCGATGGTTCTCCGTCCAAGCTCGTTGACGTTGGAAGCGGATATGATGCACGCTCTCCACGATAAACTTGCCCACACAATCGTAGAACACCTTGCCCTTGATTTTACTGTTGACCACCTGCCTCTCAAACTTCCTCACCTTCTCGCCAGTGCAAAGCGTCACCTCCAAGGTGAAGAGGTGAACGAGATAGTCTTTCAGTGGATCGACCTTCAGATTCCAAGGCATGACAGAGGCAGACGGTTCAGGAATCACCACCTGCCCCGTCTTGCAAAACTCGTCCAGCATATTGAGATAATACTGGGCTTCCGCCAAGTCCTTATTGGTTTGATAGTTCATTTATTCGTAGAGTTTCATTGTGTCCTGTCTGGTGAAGGCAAGTTCCTTGTAGAAGTCTCGGAGATAAGCTGAGATTTCCGCCTTGTCATCCGCCGAAACGAAGAGATTATCGCCCAATTGTCGTTCAAGCGAAGTCAAGCCATCGGACAACGACTCTATCTCTCCCTCATAATCTCTTCCATCGTCAGGATTCTTGCGAACACGATGGTATTGGATGTCCTCGGCGAGTGCCTTCTTCATTTCCACCAACTTGTCGGCGAAAGGAGCAAAGAGCGAACGAATCACGATGGAGCGAATAGCATCCCGCTCCTCCGGTTCCTGCCACAGACAGTGGTAGATAGGCAACAAGTCGCAAATATCCACCTCTTCCCTATCCTGCATGAAAGCCGAAGTACGGAGCAAACGAACGATGTTCTTCCATCGGCGGTCGCTCACATAGATGTTTCTGCGCTCAGCAGCCTCATCGACATTCACCGCCCGGAGTGCCTTTCGAATGCGAGAAATGGCATCGAGTACTTCCTCTTTTACACCGATTTTGTCAATAGCTTGGCTCCATTCCGCATATTCGGCTGGTGAAATTGAAACATCAGCACCTATTTGCTCATCAGAAATTGTATCCTCAAACAAATCCGTTGAATTGACTTTCCCTTCGGCCGTCGAACTTTGTTTCTTCACTCTTCGTTCTTCACTCTTCACTTCTAAACTGCTCTTCACTTCCAAGAGCATCGCCCGGAAGTTCTTCTCCATCTTGATCGGTCGGCTCTCTATGCGAATCACGAATCGATCCCATAGTGCCTCCAATCCCTCGCCCTTGGCAGGCAACTCATTACTTGCCGCCACAAGGAGTTTCAACGGAAGGTGCATCTCCCGATTACCATTGCGGAATATCTTTTCATTGATGACGGTGAGGAGCGTATTTTGGATAGCCGGTCCCGCCTTCCAAATCTCATCGAGAAAGACCACATCGGCTGTAGGCAGATACCCATCCACCGCACGTTCGTAAGTATCCGAAGTTTTCAACTTCTGAATACTCACAGGACCAAAGATCTCATCCGGTGTGGAAAAGCGTGACATGAGATACTCAAAACTGTGAGCATCCCGAAAGGCGTTCTTCAACTGGCGAGCCACCATACTCTTCGCCACACCCGGAGGTCCTAAAAGGATAATGCTCTCGCCTGCCAAAGCGGCAAGTAGCGAGAGCGATATTTCTGTCTCTTTCTCATAGATGCCTCGGTTCATCTCCCGAAGCAAGAGCTTGAATCTTTCTATCATAATGATCTATACTTATATGTACTTCTTCACACCATAGCTAGTAACGATGATACCCATCAACCAAGCAGCCAACCCGACATCATAGAAATAAAGTTTCGGTGTCTTCGTCTTAATGGTAGGATTAGACAAAATGGTAAGCGTAATTACTGATAAAAACCTAAACATTCGAGAAATAACATCATCTAATGTTCTTTTTATCAATTCCTTATCCATTACTGTGACAATTTTAAAGTTCAACTTTAAATTTGTCACAAAGGTAATCATTATATATTAAATAGCCAAAAGTCCCATCTATCTTTTTGCTTTTTTTATAAGATTTCAATTAAGAAAAAAGCGGATGCTCGGCTCTTTCTCTTGCCAAGCATCCGCTTCTTATCTGATATACCTTATTTATAATATATAAGGGATTACTTTACATTACCTACCTTGATGAGGTATTCTGCTATCTGGACAGCATTAAGGGCTGCACCCTTGCGAATCTGGTCGCCAGTGAGCCACAAGGTGTTGCCGTTGTCATCAGCCAAGTCCTTACGGATACGACCTACATAGACATCATCCTTGCCTGCGCTCTCCAATGGCATTGGATAAACGTAGTTCTGAGGATCGTCCTTTACGGTTACGCCTGGAGCTGCCTCCAAAGCCTTGCGGATTTCCTCTACACTCAATGGCTTCTCTGTCTCAAACCATACGCTCTCTGAATGAGAACGAAGAGAAGATACACGAACACAAGTAGCACTGGTGCGAACATCGGAGTGCATAATCTTACGAGTCTCGTTGTACATCTTCATCTCCTCCTTGGTATAGTCGTTAGGAGTCATCTTGTCGATCTGAGGAATCACGTTGTAAGCCAACTGATGTGGAAACTTATTGATAGTCTTAGCCCCTCCTGTCTCCACG
>FR893280.1 GCA_000436035.1 Prevotella sp. CAG:732
AGTTATAAATTATTCAGTAAACACTAATTACAGATTTTTTATTAAAGTATGGTGAAACAATACATACAAAAGCAGTTGTTGAAGAGAGATTAACAGGTAAGAGTTCATATCCAGTTCTTCGTTATAGATTTTTTTATCAAGGTCAAGCCTATATAGGTTTTGTATCAGAATCTTCATGTTTACGAGTGTTTGATACAATTAATGTTGTATTTTTAGAAACTAACCCTTCTGTAAATAGACCGTTAAATGAGATAAAATAAGAGGACCTTATAATGTTGTCACATATCTCTTACACCTACGACTTCGAGCGGCTGCACGAGGTGCTTTATCCGGAAAACCTCTTCAACCGTGTCACTTATACCTATGGTAAGGCTGGCGATAAGTATAACCGTGCCGGTCGTCTTGCCCTCGTAGAGGATGCGAGTGGCGGTGAAGCCTATTACTATGGTCGTCAGGGTGAGGTGACGAAGACTGTCCGTACAGTCATGGCGAGTGTGGCGGATATCAGGACTTATGTCTATGGTGCTACCTATGATAGCTGGAACCGTGTGCAGACGATGACTTATCCTGATGGTGAAGTGGTGACTTATCACTACAATGCGGCTGGACAGGTAGAGAGCATGACGAGCAATAAACAGGGACGTCAGAGCGTTATTGTTGACAGAATAGGTTACGATAAGGAGGGTCATACGGTCTATACGAAACTCGGTAATGGAACGGAGACTACCTATACCTACGATAAGCAGCGTGAACGTCTGCAGTTGATGAACCTTACAGCGGATGGTCAGACTGTGATGGAGAACAGGTACCAGTATGATGCTGTGGACAATATCCTCGGTATTACGAATGCTGCCAACCCAACATCGCTGACAAAACTCAACAAGGCGAAGCTGGGCGGAAAGAGTTCGCATACGTATGAGTATGACGAACTGAACCGCCTTGTTCATGTAAACGGTAAGGCAAAAAGTGCAAGTTACGATATGGTGATGTCGTTCGGACGGATGAGTGAACCGCTGACCAAGGTGCAGAAGGTGGACTCAACGACAACTGCCAAGTCTTATAACTTTGCTTATAAGTATGAGGACAGTAACCACCCGACGGCTCCAACGCAGATTGGTCACGACCATTACACCTATGATGCCAACGGTAATCCTACGCTGGTAACGAACGACTCTACGAATACTACCCGTGAGATGTACTGGGATGAAGACAACCGCCTGATGGTACTCTCTGATAATGGCAAGACGAGTCGTTACACTTACAACGCTGCCGGTGAACGTATCATGAAGAGTTATGGCACAATGGGGGCATTAAGATCTATAGATTATAATAAATATTTTGTAATCGGATTAGTTCATAACGAAGGAAGACATATAACGGATGGTCTCTATCCAAATCACTATGTACAATTATTGGGCTTTAATCGACAAAATTATGCAAGTTTCTGGACATGGGGAGAAAAAAAAACTCTCAAATCTCATGTTTTCGGATTGATGCATGGTATCCATCAAATCTATATGATTAAACGGTAGTTTATATGAAAAAGATAGTTTATTTATTGGTTGCAATAGTATTTTTCTCTTGTGATCGTCAGTATGATAACTTTAAGATCACAGGAATAAATATGCACGCAGTCACTTTTAACGATTCCATTAGATCAAAAAAGAGATATTTTTTGATAGACTTCACCACTGTATTATGTCATCCCAAATATACCCTTTTTGGGGGAGGGGTTGAACCTGGGCTGAAGGGAATTGACGAGGGCATCAAATCCATTGATATTTATACACGTAATGGTAAGACTATTTCCTCCCATTTTAAGGGGTGGAACTCGAATTTGGAAGGTATAATTTCAGACGGAAGAGATGACTATTCTTATTTATCTTCTTCAAATATTGCAGAGCTCGTTAAGTCTATAAATGATCGTGATAGACAGGGCATTGGAGAACGGATAACATTCAGACGTCTCTTTTATACGGATTCAGGAGAGATGCCATACAAGATTGTCATAAGATTTGAGAATCGAGAAGTTACTGCAAAGATCATAAATGATGAAGAAGATTATAAGGTGATTAGTACAGCGCATCCTTAATTTATAATCCGTTAATAGGTTCTCAACTATCAAACTATAATTGTGTGTATGAACGGATTAGATGCTCAAAAAAATTATTGATAGAAATGCACAGTTTCATCTTATGGAACTCACAGTTCCAATCACTGAGACTCTACTTGAACTTATGTTCGATGATTCACGTCTATGCATACACGGATAGCAAGCACTCAGCTACACCTATGTCAATAGAATCTAAGTATTACACTTCTGATGCCAACGGCAACCAGGATAGCATTCCTAATATCGAACGGAGAATGTATTGGGATGAGGACAACCGCCTGATGGTACTCTCTGATAATGGCAAGACGAGTCGTTATACTTACAAGGCTGCTGAAAAAATATGGAAGAATTTGTCTGGTAATGATGAACATCATGATTTAATAAGAAAATCTCCGAAATTACCAGGGGCTAAGTTGTACTATAAAACGGTTTCAGAGTTAATCGGACAAAACAAAAAATTTAAATCCATTTTCAATGATGCTTCTAAATATTACAAAAAACATTATTAAAATCGGTATGATACTTACAAGTATCAGCATATTGGGTTGTTGTAAATCGAAAAGTCAGCATATTTTGTTGCCGATAGACAATGTTAAATATTTTATGCTTGATGTTAATAATGATACAACAACAATTATCGAAAAAAAAGAACAATACTCTAGAGAAGTCTTAAAGTATTATCGCGATCACGACAATGTTTTCACATCTGATTACGGCGGAGATAAAGAACTGCTCATGTCAGTAACTCAGTTATCTGATTCAATATATACAGGAGGGAGATTTAGACGGCATAGAATTCTGATACAAAAAGAAAGTTTAAACTTGTATTCAACTTCAATATTCAACATAGATATAAAGCAGGTTCCCGTAATAACGATTTTCTATGATAAAGCTTATAATGTCAAAGCTATTCGGAATTGGTTGGTTTACACGACCTATAAGCCATAATACTCCCTGAAACAGAGAACTCTGCAATGTTCTAATGAAAACTTTAGATACATGGATTGGTTAGCCATAGCAAGCCATGAAGTTGGTCACATTAAACATATCATACAAAGTAATAAGTTGGCAGATCAAATCTATTTAACTTTATTGAAAGCAAGAGAAAATTCAAATGGGAGGGCTATCGTTCCGAGTAAAGATGAATATCGCCTCCAGTATTATGTAGGAATGTTTGCAGATTCATATATTAAGGCCGGTTCTCATGATGGCTCTACTTTAGAACATGAAGCGGAAAGAGGACGTGCTATCTTTTATGACTTCAGTAAATTCTTAAGTAAAAATAAAAAGTATGGATCTGTTTTTTTAAGAAATCTTTTCCATTCAAAAAGATCAGACTCATATAAAATAGGAATAATTGACCTCAATTCCGCAACTGTTTCAAAAAATCGCTAGTTGGACTCAAAATTGTTATTATGATGTCTTGGGGCTTTATTTGAATGCAGTATTTCTCGTGACAAGCCATT
>FR893281.1 GCA_000436035.1 Prevotella sp. CAG:732
TGCTTAATCCCCCTGGTTTATCGGGTGAGCCCACTTCATCACCTTTCCCCAAAAATATTGCCCCATTTATTTTGTTTTACCGATGAAAAGTCGTACTTTTGCAAAAACTTACATAAAGGATTAGATTATGGCTAAACATCCTCTTTGGAAAGATGAATACTGGCTCTTGCTATTGCAACTATACCAGAAGAAGCCGATGGGCGTGAAACCTCTCTACTCGAAAGGGATGGTCGATTTGAGTCTGGAGCTACACATTGCTCCAGAATACTTGCATGAGCAAATGTTCAAGCTAAGACTGGTCACGCCACGCATCAAGAGGCTTTGGGAACATTATGGAGACAACCCCAAGAAGTTGGCTCGCCAAATCCATCTGTTGAAAGATATGGAGGGATATGGCAATGCTACGGCCTTTTACCAAGGAGTGGAAATCAAGGAATCCTTCGAGCACGACTGGGAGCCACTCGAAGCCGAGCCTTCACTCACACCCGTCAAGCTCATCATCATCCTTGACCTATACTTCCAGCTCACCCCTATCACCATGGTGCCTGAGACACCAGAAATCATCGACCTAGCCAAACTCATCAAGACTACTCCCGACACGATAGTTGAGGCAATGAACGTATATCAGATTTGCGACCCTTACCTCAACCGCAACGATGTGGTGATCAGCAAGTTGATAGATGCTTGCAGCGAGATATGGCAAAGATATGGCAACGGCAACCCAGACAAGTTGTACAAACTCGCCAACGACTTGAAGGAATACTTCAAGTAAGAAGACACTTGACACTCAAGAAAGAAAATAGAAATATGACTCAAAAACTCATTCAGACACAGGCACAGAAGCTACAACAGCTCCAGAGACTCTCCGCCCAACAGATGTTGCAGGTGAAGCTGTTGGAGATGCCTCTTACCGAACTAGAGGATAACATCAACGCCGAATTGGACGACAACCCAGCCCTGGAAAGCGAGAATCCCGACGATGCGCTCATGGGTGAGGGCAATGAGGATCGTTCTGCCTTAGACGACTCGGATAGCAACAACGACATGGACGACTCGGAGGATGCTTACGAGGCACAGACTGAAAAAGAAGAACGCAAGGACGAGTTGGACCAAGCTCTGGAAAGCATTGGACAAGACGACCAGATGCCCGACTACAATACCGAGCGTTACAACACCCAAAATGCCGACTATGAGGAAATGGTATATGGAGACACCACCTCCTTCTATGACAAATTGAAGGAGCAGATGGACATGCAGGTACTCACCGACAAGGAAAAGACCGTCATGGAATACCTCATCGGCTCACTCGACGATGATGGTTTGCTCCGCAAAGATCTCGACAGCATCTGCGATGAGCTAGCCATCTACCAAAACATAGATGTAAGTGAAAAGGAAATCGAACATATCCTTCATATCCTTCAATCATTCGACCCTGCCGGCATCGGTGCTAGAAGTCTGCAAGAATGCCTTCTTCTGCAAGCCAAGCGTCTTCCTAGAGGCGTACTTCGCAAAACCATGGAAGAAGTGTTTGAAGACTACTTTGATGAATTTACCAAAAAGCATTGGGACAAGATACAATCAGGCTTGGAACTCAACGACACCCAACTTGAGACTCTCAAGGAAGAGATACACAAGTTGAACCCTAAGCCAGGTGCATCGCTTGGTGAGACCGAAGGCAGAAACATGCAGCAGATCACTCCTGACTTCATTGTTGATACCGCCGACGATGGCACCATCACCTTTACGCTCAACCGAGGCAACATCCCCGAACTGACCGTGTCGCCTTCCTTCACCGACATGATAGAGACCTACAAGAAGCACAAGGACAAGATGAGTCGCAAGGACAAGGAGGCTCTACTCTACGCCAAGGAGAAGGTAGATAAGGCGCAAGGATTTATCGAGGCGGTGAAGCAACGCCGCCACACCCTTATCGTGACGATGAAAGCCATCATCGAGGTACAGAAGCGATTCTTCCAAGATGGTGACGAGGCTGACCTCAAGCCGATGATACTCAAGGACATCGCCGATCGCACAGGTCTCGACATCAGTACTATCTCCCGAGTGAGCAATGTGAAATACGCCCAAACCAAATGGGGCACGTTCCCACTCAAGTTCTTCTTCACCGATGGCTACACCACCGAAGATGGTGAGGAGATGTCAACCCGTAAAATCAAGCTTTCCCTGCAGGAACTGATCAAGCAAGAAGACAAGAAGAAGCCTCTCAGCGACGATGCCATCGCCAAGGTGATGAAAGAGAAAGGCTTCCCTATCGCCCGCCGTACCGTCGCCAAATATCGAGAGCAACTGGGCATTCCTGTGCAAATATCGAGAGCAACTTTGCATTCCTGTGGCACGACTCAGAAAATAGTATAGTTATGAAAGAGAAAAATATCATATTGGCAGCTCGCATCATAAGCATGGTCTTCACCCCCTTCTATCTCCCCTTGGTAGGATTGGTGGCGCTTTTCATGTTCAGCTATATGTCGCTTTTGCCGATGGCATATAAGTTGCCGATGTTGCTCACGGTATATCTTTTCACCATCTTGATGCCTTCCTTGCTGATACATCTGTATCGCAAGTTGCAAGGTTGGACTTCCAAGGAACTGGGCAGAAAGGAGCGCCGACTTGTGCCTTACATCATCTCCATCCTCTGCTACTTCGGCTGCTTCTTCTTCATGGAGTATCGCAACACGCCGAGGGTCATCAGCATCATCTTGGTGGCAGCCCTCGTGATTCAGATGATATGCGCCTTCATCAACATCTGGTGGAAGATTTCCACCCACATGGCAGCTATCGGAGGCGTGGCTGGAGCGATGATTATCTATTCTATCGCCTTCTCCTTCAATCCCTTGTGGTGGCTATCCATCGTGATACTGCTGGCAGGAATGGTGGGGTCGGCTCGCATGATATTGCGACAGCACTCACTCTCCCAAGTCGTGGTAGGATTCTTCGTTGGGCTTATCTGCGCATTCTTTGTCATCTAGACGAGAAGGAGAATGGAGGCATCTTACTATATTCAGAACTACAGAACATTTAAAAGATAACAACAAATGAAACCATTAGTAAGCATTATCATGGGCAGTACCAGTGACCTGCCTGTTATGGAAAAAGCATGTAAGTGGTTGAACGACAACCAGATTCTTTTTGAGGTGAATGCACTCTCTGCTCATCGTACCCCAGATGCCGTAGAGGCTTTTGCCAAAGGAGCCAAAGAGCGTGGCGTGAAAGTGATCATCGCCGCAGCCGGTATGGCAGCCGCTCTCCCGGGTGTTATCGCTGCATCTACCCCATTGCCTGTCATCGGTGTACCTATCAAGGGCATGCTCGATGGTCTTGATGCCATGCTCAGCATCATCCAGATGCCTCCTGGCATCCCTGTGGCTACCGTCGGCGTGAACGCAGCTCAGAACGCAGCCATCCTAGCCGCTGAGATGATTGCCCTTGGCGATGAGGAAGTTGCCAAGAAGGTGGACACCTGGAAGGCTGGACTCGGCGCCAAGATAGAGAAAGCCAACAAGGATTTGGCTGAAGTGAAATACGATTATAAGTGTAACTAATCAGGAAGCCCCTTGCTATAGGGGCTTCCTATATCAATCAATATGGTAGATTTATTCAATTATACACGACGTGAATCTTCGGTTGCCCATGTGGGTGCCATCAACATAGGTGGCGACAACCCTATCCGCATCCAGTCGATGACCACCACCAATACCAATGACACCGAGGCTTGCGTGAAACAGGCTGAGGAAATCATCAAGGCTGGTGGCGAGCTGGTGCGCTTTACTACCCAGGGTTCCCGAGAGGCAGAGAATATGAAGAACATCAACGCCGGTATCCGTGCCGATGGCTATCAGACACCGCTCGTTGCCGATGTTCACTTCAATCCGAATGTGGCTGATGTGGCTGCGCTCTACTGCGAGAAGGTGCGCATCAACCCTGGCAACTATGTCGATCCTGCCCGCAAGTTTATCAAGCAGGAATATACCGACGAGGAATATGCCCACGAACTTCAGAAGATAGAAGATCGCTTCGTGCCATTCCTCAATATCTGCAAGGAGAACCATACCGCCATCCGCATCGGCGTGAACCATGGCTCCCTCTCCGACCGCATCCGCAACCGCTATGGCGATACCCCAGAGGGCATCGTGGAGAGTTGCTTGGAGTTCCTTCGCATCTGCAAGAAGGAGAATTTCAATGATGTGGTCATCAGCATCAAGTCTTCCAACACCGTGGTGATGGTACGCTCCATGCGCCTCCTGGTGAGCGAGATGGAGAAGGAAGGCATGAACTATCCTCTCCACCTAGGCGTGACCGAAGCCGGCGAAGGCGAGGACGGCAGAATCAAGAGTGCCGTGGGCATCGGAACCTTACTGGCTGATGGCATCGGCGACACCGTTCGTGTCAGCCTCAGCGAGGAACCTGCTGCCGAGATTCCAGTAGCTCGTCACTTGGTGGATTACATCGGAAAGAAGCAAGGACAGTTGATGATTCCGGGCGAGGCTTGTCCTTCCTTCGATTGGTTGCACCCTACCCGTCGTGAGACTACTGCCGTTGGCAACATCGGTGGCAGCAACGTACCAGTTGTCATCAGCAACCGCATTCATGGCGAAAGTACCCTCTGCGACAACGAGGATGCAAAACCTGACTATATATATATAGGTGGAAAGAAGCCAAAGCAGTTTGTACCGGGTCAGAGCTATATCGTGGATTACAACATCTACGAGGACTTGAAGCAGAAACCTGAGACCACAGGTGCCAAGCTCTATCCCATCTTCCCAGCGATGGCAATGCCGCTCATCGCCAGCATCCAAGCCGACCTCAAGTTCCTCACCCTGCAATTCGGCACTCCTTCCGAGGAGTATCTTACTTGCTTGAAGATGCACCCAGAGGTTGTGGTAGTCTGTGTGAGCAACCACCAGAATCGCTTGGGCGACCAGCGTGCCTTGGTACATGAGATGATGAACGCCGGAGTGAAGAACCCTGTCATCTTTGCCGAGATGTATCGCCATAGTGCAGCCGAGAAGAGCGACTTCCAGTTGGAAGCAGCCGCCGACATGGGAGCCTTGATGATAGATGGCTTGACCGATGGTATCTGGCTGATGAATGATGGTGACATCCCAGCCCAGACCATCGATGAGACTGCCTTCGGAATCCTCCAGGCTGCTCGTCTCCGCACTTCCAAGACCGAGTACATCAGTTGTCCTGGTTGCGGCCGTACCCTCTACGACCTTCGTGAGACCATCGCCAAGATACGTGAGGCGACCAAGGGTATGAAGGGATTGAAGATAGGTATCATGGGCTGTATTGTAAACGGTCCTGGCGAGATGGCAGATGCCGACTATGGCTATGTGGGAGCCGGACCTAACAAGGTAAGCCTCTACCGCAAGCAAGTTTGCGTGGAGAAAAACATTCCGCAAGAGGTGGCTGTGGAGCATCTGCTCGCCCTCATCCACTCCGATCAGGAAGGATAAATGTGATTTTAACCTAATGATAACAAAGCGATAACACTTTGAATGAAAAAGTAGTAGTATCTTTGCAGCAGAAATCAAGTAATAATACTTTGCTTTTTTAATTATTAGGTTAGATTTATATCATATAAGGTTATATAGAAATAATCTCTCTCAACCAAAAAGGTCAAGCTCGGGCTGTGAAGCTCCAGGCTTGACCCTAATAATAAAAAGGCATATCTTGAGAAAAGTGATAAAAACATAGAAGATTATGGCAGACATCAAGTTACTCTTGGTAGAAGATGATGAGAACCTCGCCTACATGGAGAAGAGCAGTTTCGAGGACATCATCGGTGGATATGAGGTGAAGACCGCCATCAACGGAAAGGACGGACTGGAGTTGTGGAAGCACTTCCAGCCCGATGTCATCGTATCCGACATCGACATGCCCATCATGGATGGCATAGAGATGGTTAAGAAAATCCGTGAGATAGACGGCGACACCATCATTCTCTTCACCACAGGTCTCACCTCGCCCAAGGACTTGAAGGCAGGTTATGCCGCTGGTGCCAACAACTACGTGAAGAAACCTTTCGTGCCGGAGGAACTGGATGCGCATATCCAAAGCTTGATGCGCCTCAAGCAAGGCAAGCGAAGTCTAGACAACAGCCATCTCATCAAGCTTGGCAAATACATCCTCCATGCCGACCACGCCACCCTCAAGAATCAAGAGGACGGCACCGAGAAGATGCTCACCGCCCGTGAGGCAAAGATATTGGAGTTGTTGGCTGTCAACAAGAACGACGTGGTGCGCCGTGAAGCCGTACTGAGCCGATTCTGGGGCGTAGAGGACAAGGACTACTTTGCCTCCCGAAGCCTCGATGTGTTCATCAAGAAGATTCGCACAGCCATCGAGGACGAGCCGAGAGTGGAACTGAAAACCATCCGAGGTGTGGGATTCAAACTTATCGTGGATTAGTCTCTCTCACGAGAGATTCCCGATAAAGGTATGATTCCAATAGGGAAACAGACCACATTACAAAACGAGTAAAACAGAATCAAAATAAACAACGAGCTTATGCTGAAGGCAATATTATATTACATCCTACTGATTGCAGAATTCATTGTCACCCTCTTTGTCGGTGGCATTGCATTAAGCTTCTACATCATATATAAAACCAAGCAAGGGGCTATCACCAATGAAGCCGCATTCCTGAATGATGCCTCTCCCGTCATCATTCTTTTCTCTTTGCTGAGTATGGTGATTGTATGGTTTACCTTCTATAAGGCAAAGTTCTCCAAGTTCACTCTTGGCAAGGTACTCCCAGTCACCAAGTGGAAGGCAATGCTCTACACTAGCCTTCCTATGTTTGGTTTCACACTAGCTTACTATGCCGCCATGAATCTCTTCCAGATTCATTTCCTTCCCAAGGAGATGGATGAACTGGGCTATCTGGCATTTATCCCCTACGCCGTGGTGGGTTCGTTCTTCTCTGCATACGTCTTCTATGGTGCTATCCAGGAAGAACTCATCAGATGCGGCATCAAGAAATGGGGACAACTTCTCACGCTATGCCTCATGATGTTTCCGATGTGCGTATTTTCGGTGTCCGAAGAAACCAATATCCGTTGGGAATACCTTGCCTTGCTGGGTATGATTTCCACTTGCTACGGCTTTTGGATCTACGGAAAGACCCGAAGCACCATCGTTCTTTTCGCCGTTTACTTTACGTCCAACCTCATCCCTTCTCAAATTCCATCAGCACCTTTGGCTATCAGCCTCATCATCATCGGGTTGGCAATGACCGTGTGGGGCGGCATCATCCTACAGAAGAAGTGGCAAGAGATGCTAGAAGAAGAGGGCATTGATCTTTAGACTTACTATGAAGATAAATAGAGCCAAGATACTCAGCACCACAGCATTGATAGCAGTGCTGGTGATGCAGTTGTTTTGGATGTGGAACACATTCGAGATGACTGTTCATCAAATGGGCTATGCCAGCATCTGGGGGCTGACTCCCAATGCTCGGATAGAGGCTCTCTTGTCTGCATTTATGCAAAGCCGCTTCACGGTATTCACCTCTATCCTCACCACCATCGTCATCATCCTCAGCATCATCGACCAAATCAACTACATCGACGAACAGGAGCGCATCCGCCTTCTGCGTGAGGACTTCTCTTATGCCATGGTACACGACATGAAATCTCCCCTTACCTCCATCATCATGGGCACTCGCTATCTGCACAGCGGTGTGTTGGAGAAGAAGCCAGAAATCAAGGAGAAATATTTCACGATTGTGGAAGACGAGGCACAACATCTGCTCGCTCTCATCAACCGCCTACTTACCATCTCAAAGCTAGAGCACGGCAAGTTGACCATCCGCAAGACAGAGGTTGACTTAGAGGAAATGATTGCCGATGTGGCAGACAAATACGAGGCGAAATCATCGAAGCCCATCCATATCACCACCGACATCGCCTGCTCCACAGCCCTTGCCGACGAGGAATACCTGAAGGAAGCCATCAGCAATATGGTGGATAACGCCACCAAGTACTCGAAAGACGAGATCAACATCAAGATTTCCACCTCGGAAGATGACCATCATATATATATTAAGGTATATGACGAGGGCATCGGCATCGCCAAGAGCGAACTGAAAACCATCTTCAATCGCTACGAGCGTGCCGCCGAACACGAGAAGAATCCACAGAAGACAAGGGGCGGCTTCGGCATCGGTCTCAACTACGTGCTCCAGGTCATCCAAGCCCACGGCGGCAAAATCAGCGTAAAGAGCGAAAAGGGCAAATACTCCGAGTTTACCATCTCGCTGCCGAAGTACCTGACCATAAAAACGTTAGCCCAGATGGCACTTTAGGCATGGACAATAGATTTACAAAATAATATTAAAGTTGACAAGTTTGTCGAACGCAAACTTGTCAACTTTATCATTTTTCACTACCTTTGCAACCAAAAAGATAGCTTTGTCCAAGACCAACTCCATATCAGCATTCGAGAACGTGTATAAAACTTATTATATACGCATGTATCATTATGCCTATGGCTTTATCAACGATATGGATGCCAGCAAGGATGTCGTATCGGATGTATTCTCCAAGCTATGGAAAGACTTCTCCGACATAGATTTGGACAAAGTATCAAGCTACCTTTACGTTTGCGTCCGCAATGAAAGCATGAATTACCTTCGCAAACAAAAAGGAATGGCAAAATACGTGGAGTATTGCAAAAGTGCCTTCTCGGAAGAAGACGAAAACTATTGGCAAAACATGGATGATAGATTGACCGAGATAGGCACCATCATCGACACCATGCCGTCCAAGACCAAGTTCGTATTGGAGCAATGCTACATGAATGGACATACTTACAAGGAAGTGGCAGAGATGATGGACATCACCACCAATGGGGTGAAGAAGCATATCACCAAAGCCTTTTCTTTGCTCCGCTCACATTTCAAGGACAAGAAAGAAGGAACTTAGTTGTTGATGCAGATATTATCATGTGTTAAAATAGCAAGGACTTTAGTACCTTATAATCCTATTAGCGAGTAATATAAGAAGAAAAGAACAATTATGGACAATCCTATCAACATTCATATACAAGACAACGAAATGCCTTCTAACTTCGAAGAGTTAGAAGTAAGAAGAGCACTGAACAAGAAGCATCTTCCCAATCCTGATGTCAATGCGGAATGGGAACAATTCATGCATACTTTGCAGCAGGAAAACCCAACGATATGGCAACGCCATAGCCATCAACTCAAATTATTCACAACTTTCTTCGCTGGAGTCGCAGCCACCTTAGCCATTCTCCTCTTTATACCATGGTTGAGGCAACCTAACAAGATGGAAGTGTTTACAGCCAACCAAAATGAGCAAGAGATTATCGTCTCAAGTGATGACGGTGACATGACCGTGGTCAAGAATCATCAACCTATGGCTTTCAACAAACCGTCCCACTCACCCCTTCAGATGATACGAAAGACAAGAATGATGGAAGTCTCCACGCCAAGAGGTACCGACTACCAACTGACCTTGCCCGATGGAACGCACGTTTGGTTGAATGCCGATAGCAAGATTTCCTTCCCAGAAAGATTTACTGAAAACGATAGAAAGGTAAAAATCGAAGGCGAAGCATACTTTGATGTCACCAAGGATGCCAAGCATCCATTCATCGTATCCACCGACTATTTCACCACCACCGTACATGGCACCAGTTTCAATGTCAATGCTTATTCCGCCAAGACAGCAGGAGTTGCCTTGGTAACAGGTAGCGTATCTGTTAAGTCAAAAGATGGCAAAGAACAAAAGATGACTCCTGGACAGATGGCTTGTATTGGAACACAAGGTAATATCGAAGTCAAGAACGTAGATGTTTATCCCCTTACCCAATGGAAAGATGGTTTTTTCTATTTTGACAATGAGCGTCTCATCGACATCATGATGGAATTGGGCAGATGGTACAATGTCAGCGTGGTTTTTGAGCACGAAGAAGACATGAACCAACGCCTGCATTTCGTAGCTGAGCACAAAGAAAAGCTCAGCGACATCATCAAGCGCATCAACGACCTAAACATTGTCAAGATTGCATTAGAAAAAGACCATGTCTCCATCCAATAAGATACTCTTCATCATTCCGCCAGGGAGCATCCTTCTATGACAAAATAACACAAATACTCTCTTTTTCATAACATTTTTGCATTTTTACAGTACCCATTTGTTTACAATGTGTGTATTACAAGTGAGTTTTTTATAAATCTAAATGCATATTAACATGAAAAAAGAGAGATTTGGAATGTTATTCCTGAGCATCTTGTTTGCATTGACCGCAGTCACTGCTTTTGCCCAAGGCAACAAGATTACGCTCACGGTCAACAAGGTTTCTTTGCCATCCGCACTCAACCAGGTGGAACGGCAATCGGGTTATTACAAGATCAACTACGACTACAACCTGTTGAACAAGTACACCGTCAGTGCTGAAATCAAGAACCAGCAGGCACTGGAGGCAGTCAACACACTGTTGGGCAAGCTCCCATTCACAGCCAAGGCAGATGGTCGTTATATTCAAGTTAAGAAAAACTCAGCCCGTCTCAACCTACAACAAAACAGAAATGGTGCAGGCAAAGGTGTGAGCGGACGTATTACCGATAAAGAGGGTGAACCCTTGATTGGTGTTACCATCACTGTTCCTGGCACCCAAAAAATGACCATCACAGATATAAATGGAAACTTTTCCTTGCCAACAGCAGATCCTTCCGACCGCATCGAGGTTTCATATATTGGAAAGAAGACGATTAGCAGCAAGGCTGGTAGTCACAGGCTCAACGTGATTTTGTATGACGATGACAATATGTTAAGCGATGTCATGGTAACAGGTTATCAGCAGCTTTCTCGTGAGAGAGCCACGGGTTCTTTCGACAAGATAGGCGAGAAAGAACTTGCAGCACGCCCTGCTACCGACCTTTCTGCTGCCCTTCAAGGCTTAGTGGCTGGTATGCAAGGTACAGAAAACGAAGATGGCTCCGTTGACTTCAAGATTCGTGGAACCTCTTCTCTTTATGCCAACACCCAACCACTGATTGTAGTAGATGGTTTCCCTATCGAAGGAAGTTTCAGCAGCATCAATCCAAATGACGTAGAGAGTGTCACCGTCCTCAAGGATGCTTCCGCCGCAAGTATCTGGGGTGCTCGTTCTGCCAATGGTGTGATTGTTGTTACTACCAAACATGCCAAGAAGAACACCAAACTTTCTGTTAATGGACAAGCTTTTTGGAGAATTGGCACAGACCCAGACATCGAGTATATTCTTTCACAAGCAGATAGCAAGACCAACGTGGATTACGAAATCGAAGCCTTGCGCAACGGCTGGAACATGGGAGAATATACCAAAGGAGGGGTCGATGGCTTGTTGACTGGCCTTACAGAAGCACAGGAATTATACTTCCACAACAAATACGATGGTCTCTCTGAATCAGAGATGAATGCAGGCTTAGACAAGCTTCGCAACCGCAGCAACCGTGACCAACTCAAGAAATACCTCATGCAGCAGCAACTCTTACAACAATACAATGTAAGCGTTTCTGGCGGCACTGAAAAATTCGACAACTATCTTTCATTGATGTATGAGAAGAACAACGAAGCCACCATCAAGCGTGGTTACGAACGCTTCATGCTCAATTACAACACAGCTTACCGTTTCAACAAGCACATCACCGCTACAGCTTCCCTCACATGGCAAAAGAGAAACCGTGAGACTTCAGGTGTCACTATCAACGAGTTTGCCAATCTCCAACCATACGAAATGCTCAAGAACGAGGATGGTTCGTATGCTTACAATGCCGGCGGATTCAATCGTGATGAATTGCAAAACATCAATATATCTTCATTCCCATACAGCGATTTCAGCTACAATATGTTGCAAGAGGTTGAGAATCGCAGTTATCATACCAAGAGCGACAACCTCCGCATCCAATTGGGATTGAACGCCAAGATTATCAAGGGATTGAGCTATGACTTGAAATATCAGTACGAGCGAAACACCTCTAAGTACAGATATATGGATGGAGAGCAGACGTATGCCAACCGATATGATGTCAATTTCTACACTACGTTTGATGGAGTCAACTGTACTAACACTTTCTTGCCAAAGGGTGCTCGTATCAATTCGGGAAATAGCGAGAACCATAACCAAGTAATCCGCAACCAGTTGTCTTACAACAACATCTTTGCGGAGAAGCATGATGTATCCGCATTGGCAGGTATTGAGATGAGTGAGTATGTGACAAGTTCTACTACCAATCCTCGTATCTATGGCTACAACGAGAATACCAATACCGTACCTGCTCCATACTATGGAACAAAGTCAAATATTGGCAATATGCAGAACTACTCATTTTACACCACATACTACTTGACCCCTTACCTCGGGTATCGTTTCAGCGAGCGTACCGACCGCTATTTGTCTTACTTCGGAAACGTGGCATATATGTATGATGAGAAGTATGGTGTTTCTGCCAGTGTTCGTTCCGATGGCTCCAACTTTGTATCTAAAGATAAGTCATTGCGTTGGTCGCCAATGTGGTCTGTGGGTGCAAAATGGAATATGAAGAAAGAAAACTTCATGAAAGACATCAAATGGATTGACCGCTTAACCCTCCGTGCCACATACGGTTTGAATGGTAATGCCGAGAAGAGTACTTCTCCTCAGACATTGATTTCTGTTTCGTCCAACGCAAATACTTTGACAGATGTAGCTACCATTGCCAGCTATGGCAATCCTACGTTGAAATGGGAAACAACTCACACGACCAACTTGGGTATAGATTTCAGCTTCTTCAAGAACATATTGTCTGGTAAGTTTGAGTACTACAACCGTCTGAGCAAAGACGTAATCGGTAGTGTCACCATTCCTGCCGTTTACGGTTCTACCACACAGATGTTCAACAATGCAGAGATTTCCAACAGAGGCATCGAGTTGGAATTGACAGGAAAATACTCTTTCAATAGCATCGGATTGGGTATTCGCTCTACCTTGACTTATGCTTACAATAAGAATAAGGTGGAGAAACTCTACAATCCTTTCGTTTATTGCTATGGGTATATGTATGCCTCAGATCCATCCAATCAATACTTTATCGAGGGCAAACCTATTGGTGCCGTCTATGCATACGAGTTTGCAGGTATGAAGGACGGTCAACCTTATGTAAAAGGTGCTGATGGCGAACCGTTCCCGTTCAATGACCTTTCTCTCCACAATAGTACATACGGTTCAGACAGTTTCTTGAAGTATATGGGAACCACCATTGCCCCAAGCACTTTTGGATGGGCAAATGAATTCTCATGGAAAGGTCTTTCTCTTTATGTTTATCTGACAGGAAAGTTTGGTGGCAAGTTCCGTGCTCCAGTTGCAGATACTCCTCCATTAGTTGGCGGTGGCTCTGAATTCATCAGTAAGTTCATCTCTTATTATCAGAACAGTGATGGAACACAATGCCCAACCTTGCCAGAGCCTGATGATTACTGGTGTTATCGTTGGGGCAGATACATGCCTAACCTCTCTTGCTTTGTGGAAGATGCGTCTTTCATTCGTTTGAAGGAATTGACCGTATCTTACCAGTTGCCAACCGTGCTTTTGCACAAAATTGGTCTCAAGCAGGCTAAAGTTTTCTGCCAGGCACGTGACTTAGGCATTATTTGGGCAGCCAACTCTTTGGGGTATGACCCAGAATGGCTTCCTGGCAGCGGAATGAACAAGCCAGCAGCCAGCATCACTCTTGGTTTGAACATCAACTTATAATCGTAAAGACGTATCATTATGAAATTAAAGACATATATATTATTGGCTGCCGCTATGTTGCCTTTAGCATCATGCAGCGACTATCTTGACAAAACACCGTCCAAGTCAAGCAACACCCCAGTGACGACAGCAGCCAATCTCTTGGCTGTATATGATTATTTGCCAAACCGTTATTGCAACAATTACTTTGCTGCATACAGCACCGATGATGCCAATATCCCACGTGAGATGTACCTGTCATCTCCCGCCAATTTCGACATCAACTATGTGCTATCATACTACACTCATTTCAGAGACGGTATCATCAACACCTCGTCAAATCTTTTGTGGAACAATGAATACAACCGTATCTACAAGGCAAACTTGATGATTTCATCTTCATCAGAAGTGACAGGCACGCAAGAAGAAATCAACGAGGCGCTCAGTTGCGCCTACTTTATGAGAGCTTACTCATTCTTTGAGTTAGCAACTTTCTATTGCCAACCTTGGAGCGAAACCAATAAGGGAGAACTTGGCGTACCTTTGCGCTTAGGGCTTTCTTTCGATGAAGGTGTCAGTCGTGGAACGCTTGAGCAAACTTACGCACAAATCTTCTCAGATTTGCAAGCAAGTGAAGAACACGCCATCCATGATGCCGTACCTTCCATCCCATGGAGAGTATCCAAATGTGCCATCAATGCACTCTATGCGCGCATCTACTTGGCAAGAGGCGAGTTCGACCAGGCACTCAGCTATGCCAACAAGGCATTACAGAAAGCCCCAGAACTTTACGACTACAACCAGTTCACCTGGCAAAGTCCAGCTCCAAAATACTCAGCTACAGACTTTTGGCCTGCTATGGAACTGAAAGTTTGTGAGACCAACAACTGGAATGAAAACAAAATCCTCTACAACTATTCAGAGTGGATTTACCCAGACTTTGCCAGCGTTCGTACCCAGATGGCATATCCATCAACAAGTTTGATCAACTTGTATGACCACGACAACGACCTCCGTTTCAGATACTTCTACGTAGAGCATGGAACTAGACGTATGTCAAACATCAAATACGATTGGTATCGCTATAACCCATGGGATGATGGTCGCTATCTAAATTCAGGACTGACCACGGCAGAAGTTTTGCTCATTAAGGCTGAATGCCAGGTTCGCCTGGGGCAATGGCAAGAAGGCTTAGCCACCTTGACACCATTGCGCAAAGCACGCTTCGAGGCAGCCACCTCAACTGCTCTGACTGCCAATAACCAAGCAGAGGCTTTGCAACAAGTTTTGGAAGAACGCCACAGAGAGTTGCCATTCTACTTCAGATTTGGCGACATCAAGCGTTTTGCCGTCACTTCCGACACCAGCGACGATGTAACCGTGACACGTGATTTCTATGACATGACTGTGACAAAGGTCAATACCGGCAGTCAAAAGACCTATACCATCCCAGGTAGCAGCAAGTGCTGGGCTATGCCTATCTATCAAACAGAGATTACCTCGTCAAAGGGAGCCATTGAGCAAAACCCAGAATAAAAGACAACTAACAATTTAACAATATGAGAAAGAACATTATTTCACTCTTTGTATTAGCAATCTGCCTACTTTCCACAGTAGGCAGCATTGCCAAACAAAAGCAGATGAAGCTTCGTGTCCTCTATTTGGGAGGTCAAGTAGATTGGACACATGGTGAGTTTGGCTCAGAAGACCATTACAAGACCCAAGAAGATTATCAGAAGGCTCAAATAGAGCGCATGAATGCCTTTGGCGACTTGCTGCGCACCTATTTCACCACGGTAAAGACAATGCCTGCAAGTGAATGGAAGCCCGAGTTGAGCAATGGTTATGATGTGACCATCTTTGATGGCACACCTCCTGTACTCAAAGAAACTGCAAAAGAATATGTGTTTAATGGCAAGGCCAGCACCATGAAAATCAAGCATTATCTTCCAGAAGACTTTGCTTGTCCAAGCATTACCATCGCTAGCATAGGCAATAAAATTGGTCAGCCATACGGATGCAAGAACGACTGGTTGTGTCTTTGCTTGGATGCAAACGCTCATGGCATGAACCTCCAGCACCCTATTTTCAAGGGGCCCTTCAAGACTCATCTTACCTTGAAGAAACAACCAACCCCTGCAGATGCCATGCACTATGGTTATTTCCAGGATTGGAATGTACCTGATTCTGTAATGATGTGGGAAGTAAATACCAAGGGATATATGACCACCAAAGGATTCAACATCGGTATGGTGTCACGTCCTTGGGGCTATATGGACTCGCCAGACTGCGAGGCCATCTCTAGTGGTGTTTGCGCCAAGACCATTGACGCGGTGGCGTTAGGCCGTCACGCCAACTTCTTCACTTGGGGTTTCGTTGGTTCACCACTTTATATGACTAACGAAGCTAAAGTGGTCTTTGCAAATGTCGTGGCATATATGTCAAAATATCGTGGCACACCTCTTGTCAGAAAATATATCGATCGCATCGCTACACGTGAATACATCAAGGAAGTAAAATATTGCTGTACCCGAAAATACGTAGAGGAAAGAGCCATCAGCGACAAGGCTTTCTACGAAGAACTCTTAAAAATCGGCAAAGAAGCCCGTGCCAAGAAAGCAAAGGGAGAACAACTCACGAATCAAGAGAAAATGTATGTCGATTATACCGAGAACGATATCCCTAAGCCCAAGAACTATGCAGAGACCATGCAGGAAAATCATCCTGAGCTTTATGCACAGTTTGGAGATGACGAAGCAAAATATCTCGCATATTATGACGAAAATGCCCCATATTTCTATGGTGGTCAAGGCAGTTACAATCTGTTTATAGATACAGATGCCAAAACATGGCAAATTCCTAACAATGATAAGCGATTGATAGAAAAAGCGATTTCTTGTTTGGAGACGAACACCGAAGTAGAAAGAGCCAACCGCATTTTGGAGCGATATACCCTCTGCGATTTCAAGACTCCTGCAGAATGGCGCAAGTGGTACAACACCTACAAGGACAAGATGTTCTTCACCGAAAGTGGCGGATGGCATTTCATGGTGAACGACAAGAATGCTCCTGGCAACGACTATACCGTAGCCAAGAAAAGAGAGGCAAAGGAAAATTCTGCCAATAATTTTATGAATCAAGCAGAAGTAAACCACGATAATCCTTTGGCTATCAATGCTCATATTGAAAAACTCGACTGGGGAGGATTCGATATTGTATTCGACCTCAAACTCATGGATGGCTATCACGTATATCGCACTGTCGATGAAAGCGACCCTTATATACCCATGAAGATAACATTCTCCTTGCCAGAAGGAGCCGTTCTTGGCGATGCCTATTATCCTGTCACAAAACCTTTTGTCAAAGACGGAACTACGATTTATGAGGGCAAAACTACCATCAGACAAAATGTAAAACTCCAGGCATTGCCTGCCACCATCAAATGCAACATTGAATGTCAGTGCTGCGATGCCAATGTCTGTATGCCTCCTTACTCTAAGGATTTTACACTCGAAGTTAAATAAAAAAACGAAATAAAATGAAAAGATATATTTCAAGACTTGTATTTGGAGCAGTCTTGCTGACTAGTGCCCTATCCGCACATGCCCAAGTGTCTCTCAAAGGACAGTTGAAGGATTTGAACACGGACACCATCATTGTATCAACAACAGATGCCAAACTAGAAAAAGGAACTCGTGACACCCTCGTCATCAAGAATGGCAAGATTTCACTTTCCTACCCTACCACCAATCTCCTTCACGTCAAGATTATTGAAAAACCAAAGATTGGCAGACGCACAGGTGATGGCTTTGACTTTTACCTCTTACCAGGAAAACCTATGACCATCAATGGCTCCAAGTTTGATTATACCATCAAAGGCTGTGATATTTACAAGAAAATAGAAGCCTATCAAAAAGGTGTTGCTCCACTTGAAAAGCAGCTTTATGATGTTATTGAACCTTATAACAAGGAAATTGCTACCGCCAAGACACCAGAGGAAAGACTGGCATGCTACGCCAAACATGGTTCATCTATCAAGAAGGCTCTGGCTGAAATCAGAAAGCACAACCTCGACTTCATCAAGGCGAATCCAGACAACGAGGCTTCTTGCATCGCCCTCTGCAACATAGAGAACTTCTATGAAGGTTTTGATGTAATGACTGAGAGAATCAAGGCAAGTGAATGGGCTTTAGCATACAAATACCCCAAACAGAGTGCAGACCACAAAAAACAACGAGAAGAACAAGAAAAAGTAGTAGCTGAAGGCAAAATGGCACCAAACTTCACCTTGAAGGATATCAACGGCAACGACTTCACGCTATCTAGTTTGCGAGGCAAATATGTCGTTCTCGACTTCTGGGGGTCATGGTGCGGCTGGTGCATTAAGGCACTTCCAAAACTAAAGGAATGCTATGCCAAGCACAAGGACTCAGGAAAACTTGAGTTTATCAGCATTGATTGCAGAGATACAGAGGCTAAATGGAAAGCTGCTGTAGAAAAGCACAATATGACTTGGATTCAAGTGAAGAACGAGGATAAAGACAAGATTCCTGACCTCTATGCCGTCCCTGGCTATCCTACATTTGTCATCATCGATCCTGAAGGAAAGATTATCAAGCGTTTCGTTGGTGAAGAACCAGAAATGTACACCTTCATAGACTCTCTCTTTTCATAAATTGCCAATATCATCGGCATTCATATCAAGGGGTATGCCATCTTTCCGGCATCCCCCTTTTTGCATATTATACACAACTATAACTATTTTCAGTAGTTAGAATATTCACTCTCCCACCAACCATTGCAAGGCATTAATTCTCTTGATGCCATCGTAATCGGCGGTAGGGTCGTCATCGAGGGTCAGAATATACTTCGGATATTGGTCGTTGATTTGTTGGAGCGAGGCAAGTTCCCTATTTAGGGTAGCCTCATCTCTTACCGTAGCTGCTACTTGATAATAGACAATACCATCCTCATCCATCGCCACAAAATCGACCTCCAGCGCATCCATCTTTCCAATATATACTTTCTTTTGACGATGCAGAAGCTCCAAATAGACGATGTTCTCCAATATGCGCCCTGCATCAAACGAACGAGAGCCCAAGAGCATTCTTCTCAAACCAATATCCACCAAATAGTATTTACCAAGAGTCTTAAGCAATTGCTTCCCCTTGATGTTGAAACGTTTGGCTTCATACACAAAAAAAGTCTCACAAAGGGCAGATAGATAGCGTTCTACCGTTTTCTGATCTATCTTCCTACCATCTGCGGTCATGATGTCAGCTATTCGTTTGGTAGAAAGAATATTTCCGATATTATCTGCCACAAAACGAATCACACTCTCCAGCATCATCACGTCTGGCAACTTTTTTCGAGCCATGATGTCTTTCACCACGATGGTATTATATACTCCGTTCAGATAATCGCTGATTTCAGAAGAGCTATCTAAATCGAGCGTATATGGAAAACTACTCTTGCTGATATATTCCATATAAGCTTGCGATAAGTTGGCAGTGCCTCCGATGCCATCTACATACTCCCTAAAAGAAAGAGGCAACATAGCAATCTCCACATATCTACCAGAGAGGTATGTGGCAATTTCGCTCGACAACATATAGGCGTTTGAACCAGTAATATAGAGATCGACCGTTGACTTGAGATTGAGGCTATTGATGATGTCCGGGAAATCCTTGACATGCTGTATCTCATCAAAAAAGATGTAGGTCATTCTGTCTGTTTGAATCAGGGGTTTGATATAAGCATACAGGTTCTTTGGGTCTCGCAACTCATAGTAGTCGTAATCTTCAAAGTTGAGATACACGATTTGCTCTTGCAAAACACCATGTTGCAAGAGCCAGTCGCGATATATCTCCATGATTGTAGATTTACCGCAACGGCGAATACCTGTTATCACTTTTATCAGATTCTTGTCCTTGAAAGCGATCAATTTACTGAGATAAGTTTGTCGTTCTATCCTTTTCATCTTTCATCTTCTCTTTTTACGCTGCGAAGATACATTTTTTCTAGGACAATCCATCCTAAAAGTAGTGTTTTTTAGAAAGTTTTAGGATAAATCGTCCTAAAACTTTCTATTTTCGGATACTTTTAGGATAATCCATCCTAAAACTTTTTCCAATTTATTTACAGGACGATTGTTGTTTCAAATGCATCCACATGAAGCCAATCATCTACCGATTGCCGTTAATCTATTATAAATAACAAAAGCAGTACTTGTAGAAGTAATACTTTTTTCTTATCTTTGCACCATTATTGAATCTACGTTACGTAAAACTCATAATGATGTAAATACTTATGGTACAAACGAATCCTTTTATCATCGAAAGCTACCTGTCACCAGAATACTTCTGCGACAGAGTAGAAGAAACGGCATTGCTCACCCGCCATCTCACCAACCGATGCAATGTGGCACTGATAGCACCTAGACGCTTGGGCAAATCGGGGCTTATCCACAACTGCTTCCAACAAAAAGAGATACGTGAGCTGTATCATTGCATTTACATTGACATCTACGACATATTCTATGGACTTAAAAGGAATTTATACTGCCGACAGTAATCGTTATGGCGATGCCGAGGCGCTCTACAGAAGATGTGGCAAGAGTGGTATCTTGCTACCAAAGATTAGTTTGGGATTCTGGCACAACTTCGGGGGCGTTGACCCATACGAGCGAAGCCGTGCCATTACCCATTATGCCTTCGACCATGGCATCACTCACTTCGACCTTGCCAACAACTATGGTCCTCCTTACGGTAGTGCCGAGGAGACAATGGGCAGACTGATGCAAGATGACTTCCGTCCTTACAGAGACGAACTCTTCATTGCCACCAAGGCGGGTTACGACATGTGGGAAGGTCCGTACGGCAACTGGGGCTCTCGCAAATATCTCATGGCAAGCCTTGACCAAAGTCTCAAGCGCATGAACCTCGACTACGTGGACCTCTTCTATAGTCATCGTTACGACCCCAACACACCGCTTGAAGAGACCTTGCAGGCGATGGTTGACATCGTGAAACAAGGCAAGGCACTCTACCTGGGCATCAGTCGATGGCCTCTGGAGGCATTGAAGTTTGCCGACAAGTACCTCAAGGAGCGTGACGTTCCATTATTGATATACCAAGGTCGCCTCAACATGCTCGACCGTGCGCCGCAGGAGGAAGGCATCCTCGACTATTGCGCCGAGAATGGCATCGGTTTCATCTCCTTCTCTCCTCTGGCACAAGGTCTGCTCACCGACCGCTATCTCCATGGCATCCCATCGGATAGCCGCATGGCAAAGGAGCATTTCTTGAAGCATAGCGCCTTGACTCCGGAACTCCTGGAGAAACTGAAAGAATGGAACGAGCAAGCTGGCAATCGAGGCGAAACCCTTGCCGAGATGGCTCTAGCATGGATTCTCCATCAGAAAGGCGTAACCAGCGTGTTGGTGGGAGCCAGTTCTACGGCACAACTCGAAAAGAACATGAAATGTATTCATGCAGAAGCATTCTAACGAATATCCGCCATTTATGTAAACCGCCGTTTATATAAATGGCGGTTTATATTTGTATATGGATAGCCATCTACAGCCAGCAAATAGTTAATTAGTAAAAAAGTTCTTAGTAAAAAAGTTCTTACTAGAAACCGAAGAATGTCATTTTCAAATAACATTTCGTATCTTTGCACCCAAATCATAATAGTTAAGAGTATGGAAATAGAGGACTTGTACATCAACTCAGATCGTCTGATAGCCCCTCCACTAGCGACTCCACCTCCTCATAGCCATCAAAGCCGAGACTCATGTCGGCACCATGATTCTCGAAGATGGCGAGAAGGCGCTGCTGCATCTCAGGGTCGATGAGAATCTCACCATTCCGCGCCTTGTAGAAACGACGCTGGGTATAGGGAGTGCGAGTGTAGAAATAATGGGCATTGCCCGAAGGGATGGAATTGTAGAGGCGACGGAATCCCCTCGCCCACATCTGTTTTTCGGCAACGAGGTGATAAGGACAGCTTTCGCCCTCCAAATTCATGCGCTTCGCATTGAGCACCGCAAAGGTGTCGTCTTCAGCAAGCGACTTGACATACTGCGCATAGCGGGCGCAAGTGTTACTACGTGTGCAAGATGCCATAGGGCAAACTACACTGGATGGAATGTACTTCATACGATTCTATTTTTTTGATTTTATTATTTACGAATGATAGTTTCATAGAACTAGGGAAGAAAAGGTTGGAGCTGAGTTTCAATCATCTATGCTTCGAGAGTTACGACTTGTATCTCTAAGAGATAGGCGATGTATCTCCGAGAGTTGTTATGTCGCAAGCCTAGGTTCAGACTTGTGCCTAACTAGAGCAACTTTTTGCCCTCTACGAGGGCAGTTTTGCGCCCTAGTCAGGCTGTTTTCCAGACCTAGGCAAGCAGCTTTTCATGCCTAGGCTTTCCTTGTTGAAAGCCCACTCATCGCCCACTCAAATCATAAGGATACCATTTTTGAAACCCACTATGTGATTTACTCTTCACTCTTCACCGTTTCTTCTGAAAAGCCGATAAACACCGGGGTTGCGAGTGGTGAAGAGTGAAATACAACTCTTCACCACTCTTCACGCCTCTTCACCTTACCATCAAGCACTAGAAAGACATGCTGAGAATCAAGCAGCCAAGGTATTGACCAACTGATAAGCCTGTCCCAACCGAGTATGCTTACTCTTGCATCCCATAAACTTGAGAGTCTGCCCTATCTTGATTTTCATGCTCGTGTTGGGCAGTAGCATTGGATACTGCCCATGGAGCACGTCATACACCTCGGAGCAGCTCATCCACTTCGCCTCCTCATCCTCCTCTGGCACACGGAAGCAAGTCTTGACCATCGTCTCCAAGTCATCTGTCTTGAAGAAAGCCAGATTGCGCTCCTGCAAGCGAGCCACATCGTCATTGGAGAACCAATAAGGTATCTGCTTATCCCTCAGCTCATACACTACTTGCGCATAGAGCTGGTCGTAATAGACGACCGAGGCGTTGTCTATATAACGACCGGCAGGGATGTGAATACAGATGTATCGGCGACTTCCCGTAGGGTCGCAGAGCGGATGCTCGTCGTTGGTGGTTGCCAGGAAGGAGGCATAACGAGGACGATCAGCCTGCGCCTTGCCAAAGATGGGACGACCGTTCACCTTCACCTTGGAGAGTATTTGCTTGAGCTTACCCTGCTGGGATGGTCCCATGTTGGCAAACTCATCTATGTTGACATAGAGGTTGTGGGTGAGGGCCATCTCGGCATCAAACTTGTTGGCGAAGTTGATGTGGTCGAGAAAATACTGACGCAAATGCTCTGGCAAGAGGCGGTTGGCAAAGGTGCTCTTGCCGCACCCCTGTTGACCGATGAGCACAGGCACTACCTCATTGCCGTGCAGTGCATCCATCTGGAGCCAGTGGGCCACCGCCGAGCGAAGCCAGATGGCACACCACGCCAGTTGTTCAGTGGTCAGCCCTGGGATTCTACCGAAGAGTTCTGCGACATAGTTCTTGCCATCCCACTTGGGCAAGCCCATCAGATATGACTTAATGGGGTCAAAATCAGGGATGGCATCCGAGCCGATGTACTCCTCGATGTCCTGTCGAGGCGACTTCTTTCCTCCCACTCCCATTTTCTTGGCGGTGCGGACGATGGAGTTCACCTTCTCCTTGGTCAGCACCTCCCACTTCAGGTCGCCATCTTGAAGAGAGGTCTCTCCATTCTCAGCATTTGAAGAAGCCTCATCGTTAGGAGTCTCTTCCTCGCTCAGCAAGACAGCCATTTCGGTCTTGCCACTGAGCAAGTTGCGTCGGAAGGCATAATGCTCTTCCATAAAACTCTCTACCATGTAGATAGCAGATTCGTTACCAGTCATCATCAAGGATGACTTCTCATTTACATTTTTTGTTTTTTCCATAATCATTAATTTTTAAATATTAAATAAACAATGTATCAGTACTTGCCAAATCATCTCGCCTACCCATACAGGGTGAAGGGCGGTGAAGAGTGGTGAAGAGTGCGTTTCCTCTCTTCACGTCACAACTTGTTGCATATCAAGCTTATACACCATATCCGTGAAGAGTGAAGAGATTTTCACTCATCGCATTCGTTTTTTTCGACGATGCAAAGATAGTGCAAACGAGTGCAGCTTTTCTGTTTGCAAAGATACAAAATAGAAGGGTCAGTTTGCAAGTTTTCCCCGTTACAGGGAACGTTTCGGGGGAAAAACAGGGAAAAAATCGGGGGTAACAGGGAAAAAAACAGGGAAAAAACAGGAGAATAGGACTAAGAAACCAAAAAAACGTCCACTTACCAAAAATGTTGTTTGCAATATATATACATTGCCTTGATCTGACCGTTGGAGTCAAAAACTGGCAAAGATATTACCGTAGATGTAGCCTTTATCGTTTCGCTATCCGATGGCGAACTCTCGCGAGTTACAATTTTCATAGCAAGTGTTAAACTATAATAATTATTAACCTTTTGAGGTTCAAACATTTGGAATTATAGTTGAGAAAGATTATCTTTGTGAACTATAATTTTAAAAGAAGGCAATTATGGAGTTCAAGAAGCTGATAGATAGGAAGAACGAATTAGATAGAATCACGACATCACTCAAGAGAGAAGATACTCAGTTTGTCGTAGTCTATGGACGACGTAGAATAGGAAAATCTACGTTGCTCAAACATATTGTCAACACCCAAGAGAACGCCATTTATTTTCTGAGCGACACTTCATCGGAAACTGTTCAACGAGCAGCTTTCTCCAAATCGGCATCCGCCGTCATTGACGGATTTGACAAGGCAATCTATCCAGACTGGGAAACATTTTTCCGAAGTCTCAACCAGCAATTGACCAGTCGCACATTGGTTTGCATTGATGAGTTTCCTTACCTTGCGAAGAGTTGCGAAGCATTGCCCTCTATCATCCAAAAACTCTTGAATGAGAAAAACTTGAAGTTTGACTTAATCTTGTGTGGCTCTTCCCAGCAATTGATGCATGGATATGTACTCAACAAGCAATCTCCTCTCTATGGTCTTGCCAATGAAATCATCAAGATGCAACCTATTCCGTTCCAGTATATAGGGGTGGCATTGGAGTGTGATGCAGTACAAGCGGTGAAAGAGTTTGCGATATGGGGCGGTGTGCCTCGTTATTGGGAAGTACGTAGGGATTACCCGGACACAGAAACGGCTATTCGTAAAGTTTTGCTCGATCCCCAGGGTGTTTTGATAGAAGAACCCCAACGCTTGCTCAGGGATGACATGAGAGATACGATCCAAGCCACCTCGCTCTTGACAATTATCGGAAATGGAGCCAACAAGCCATCTGAAATCGCATCCAGAGTTGGGAAGGATACGAGTGCCATTTCCGAGCCATTATCCAAACTTTGCGATTTGGGATACGTCTGCCGAGAAGTTCCTTTTGGCGAAAATCCCAAGAAGAGCAAGAAAGGTCTTTACCATATCAATGACTCATTACTTCGCTTCCATTATCAATTCATTATGCCTTATCGCTCGCTATTGGAATTAGGGAAAATTGACACCGTGATGGAGGTTGTCAACAGTCAGTTGCCACAATTCATAGGCTATTGCTGGGAGCTATTGTGCCGCAACTATGTCAGTGGCAACGTCATAGATGGCATTGTCTATAACTTAGCTTCTCGTTGGTGGGGAAAGATTTTCCCTTCGGATTGCAAGGAGGGAAAGATGGTAGAACTGGATGTAGTTGCCGAATCTATCGACAAAAAGCATATACTAATCGGGGAGTGCAAATGGACACATGACGATGATGCCGACAGACTGATGGACGTGTTGGCAGAGAAAGCGAAATATCTACCATTCATTAAAAAAGGGCAAGAAGTACATTTGGTCTTGTTCTTGAAAGAATCTCCTCGCAAAATGACCAAAGAAATGAAAATCATCTTGCCAGAAGATGTTATCAAGGCATGATTATCCAAAACAAATTATCAAAAAAGAATAATTTGTTTTGGATAATAGAATAAAAGTATTATCTTTGCACCAAAAAGCATCAGAGATATGACCATCAACATCAACCCTTTCATCGTATCAGGTACGATTCCAAAGCCCTATTTCTGCGACCGTGTCAAAGAGACGGAAGTGCTCAATATAGCCATACAAAACCAAATGAACGTAGTTATTACCTCACCTCGAAGAATGGGTAAGACTGCTTTGGTTGACTTCGTATTCCACCAAGAAAGCATCGAGGACCACTACTTCACCATCAATGTAGATATTCTCCACACCACTTGCTTCAAGGAGTTCATCTACACACTTGGCACAGCCATCTATGACAAGATAGCCTCCAAGAGCGACAAGATGAGAAGGTTGTTTATCTCGACACTCCGTTCACTTTCCGCTAGCTTTGGCTATGACCCTGTACAGAACACGCCTACTTTCGACATCAAATTAGGCGATATCACCCTGCCGGAATATACCATCAAGGAGATATTCGAGTTCATCGACCAGGCCAGCAAACGATGTCTGATTGTCATAGATGAATTTCAACAGATCACCAAGTATCCTGAGAAAAACATAGAGGCTATTCTACGCTCGTATATCCAGAAGACAAGCAATGCCAACTTTGTGTTTGCAGGAAGCCAACGTACGATATTGGAGGAAATGTTTCTGTCTTCACGCCGCCCCTTCTTCCAAAGTGCGAAGTTGATGCAGTTGGAAGCCATCGAGTTGCCAATCTACACATCATTTGCCATAGGTCATTTCAAGGATGCCAACAAGGACATTTTTCCAGAAGCTATCGAGAAGGCATACACCACTTTCCATGGTGTAACCCTATATGTCCAGCGCATCTTGAAGGATGCCTATGCGCTGACTCCACAAGGCGAGACCTGCGACATGTCGCTCATCGACCAACTGATTAATGATTTTGTGGCAGAGAACGACTATCGCATCCGTGAGCTTCTAGCTTATATATCCGAGCCTCAAAAGGAGGTTTTGTATGCCATCCATGATGAAGGTGAGGTGAAGAGCATCTCTTCAGCCGCATTTACCAAGAAACATCGGCTCAAGTCACCGAGTGCCACACAGTCGGCAGTACAAAAACTGCTGGAGGATGATGTGTTGACTCGCAACGAGAAGATATATAGTATCGCCGATCCCCTACTTTCTATCTGGCTAGACAAGCACGTGAAGCTATAAAAAGGCACGGCCATCTATCCCAGATAGCCGTGCCACATATATATATTTATAAAACGCGATTGTTTTATAATGTAGAGAGATTTATTATTTCTTTGCCTCTGTTTCCTTACCAGCTAGGCAATCCTCGATAGCTTGCTTGATTTTTTCACCTCTCAAATGCTTACGATAGATATTACCTTTCTTATCAAGCAAAATAAGGAATGGAATACCATTAAACTGATAAGTTTTCAAGACAGTCTTACCTGAATCAGGTGTCCAACCTTGTAGCCAAGGCATTTGCTCTTCTTTTAAAGCCTTTGTCCAAGCATCCTTTTTGGCATCAATAGACACACTAACAAATTGAATGCCTTTGTTTTTATATTCCTCATAGTATTTCTTTACATGAGGTATTTCCTTACGGCAAGGACCACACCAACTTGCCCAAAAATCAATCAAGGTGATTTTACCTTTTAGCTTATCTAGATGAATAGTCTTCCCCTTTTCATTTTGGAAAGTAAAATCAGGCGCAGGCATACCTTCTTTCACTCGATCACGCAAAGCTTGTTGCTCGGCCTTTTGCTGACGATAGTTATCCACAACTAGTTTGCCCACTTCAGAAGAAGCAGCCAACTTATTCAATGCAGCCTCTACAAAATCTGTATTTTTCTTATCAGCATCAAGCAAGCTGATTGGAACAAGAGCACTTGATAACGTACCATTATTCTCTACGAGATACTTCATCCAAGCCATCTCATTTTCATTATCAGCCTCATACAAAGACATAGAAAGTGCTCTCTTGATACTATCATTCTCAATATTAGCTTTCCAGACATTCTGAGAGACGGCAATCATCGACTGATAATTACGATGCTCTGCAAAATTGACTAGATTCATCAGTTCATTCTTCTTTCCACCATTAATGCGAATGTAAGCAGGATTTTTGATGATGACCTTAGCCGTATCTTTTCCACGAAAATCTATATCTAAGTTCTCATCTTCCAACCATACGTTTACACTTTGCCAACGTCCACAATCAACGGTAGCAGAACCTGGTTTGTCAAAAGGCACTGTAATAGAATAAGTATTGTCTGCATTCAAAGGCACCTCAGCCAATACTTTTCTACCAGAAAAAAGTCGCTGATATACAGATACTTTAAAATCTTTATCAGCAAATTGCACCTTACCCTTAATGGTTACTGTACGTTGAGCAGAAACCGAACTTAAACATCCTATACATAATGATAGGAACAAAATAACAAACTTCTTCATATATATCTTATTAGAAATATTTTAATACAACATAAAACCCTAAAATACAAAACTGTACTTTAGGATTTTATATTATCTGGCAGTCTTAATCTGCATTATATGGCTCATAATTATCTGTATTGAGACTGATTCCCCATTGTGGATTATACTTGAGAATAGCATTATCAATATTCAAAGACTGATAATAAGCATCAGTAATGGCTTTGGAATATGTCTTAGCACCACACTTATGAGTTATCGTTGTCTTGCACCAAGGTTTACCGCTATCAAAAACATAACGCTTGAGATCAAGTGTACGCTGGATAGAAACCAAAGGTTGCTCTCTACGACGCTCATTCAAGATTTCCTCCAACAACTTGTCACCAGATAAAGATGCATCCTTTAAAGATGTGTCCTCACCAGAATAACGATACTTTCTCAAAATATTCAAATCTGCCAATGCTGCAGTTCTATCACCAGTTCTAGCCTCTGCCTCTGCTTTCATAAGAAGCAACAAAGGATGTGTATAAGCTTGGGTGTTAGACAGATTATCTGCTCGTGTATAAAGCACTCTAGGTCCATCATCATAAGATTCTCCACCCTGTTTTCCTGTATAACCAGGAGCTTTCAACGCAAATAGTTTCCAACGCAAATCGTGCTCTTTGTCAAAAATAGAAGCCCAATCATCTGATGGATAGAAACGAGAAACAACTCTACTTGAAGGAGCTATTCTATATAACAAGTTCTCTCTATTGGTTGTTTGATCGAAAACATTATCTGGTCCTTGGATATCCATATAATACTCTTTGTCACAACCAGGATCAGGCTCTACAGGAGAAGTTGAATAGTATGAGAAATCTGCAAAATTATAAATCAACTTACTCTCGTCACCACCGACATTCTCCAAAGCAAGTTCCCATGCTTTCTTGCTATCAGCTAGCATATTCGACCAATCTCTCAGATACATATAATACTCTGCTCTTGCTGCATAAGCAGCAGCCTTGTTTGCACGTGACGGATTGGCAACTGTCTGTGGGCAGTTCTCACAGGCATAGTCCAAATCTTCCTTAATGCCAGCAAAAACTTGTGCTGTGGTAGCTAAGTCGCCATTGGCAACAGTAGGATCACCAGACAAACGGAAAGGAATTACTTTCGTGTCATTTGCAGAATTAGGGTCATACATAGGACCATACATCAATGCAAAATTCATGTAAATCCAAGCACGTCCAACTTTAGCTTCTGCAATAACTCCCTTTGCATAAGCAGATTCAGCATCAATTCCTGATACACCATCAATGATGTTATTAAACAATCCTAAAGCTCTGTATCCGTAAGTCCACCACATAGGTGTACTTTTAGGATCCAACATTGGAGAATAGTACTTATAAGCAGCTATCAAATCTTGATTAGGGAATGAAGCGTTATAATTAAACTTCATTTGATTCTCCGAGATTTGCAGATTATCACCCAAGAACGCATAAGAACATCCACGGTTATTATCCATGAACTGATAGCTCAAAGTCGTTGTATTATTCAAAACGTTCTCAAACTGAGACACCTCAGTAGGAATCATTTTTCCGACAGGCTTCACATCAAGATAGTCGCCACAAGAAGACAAGAGCGACACACTCAGAGCCAAACCTATTACATATATATTCTTTTTCATATTAACCGATTCTATTAAAAGCCGAAAGATATACCAATATAAAATTCTTTACTCAATGGAAGAGAAGCATAACCAGCATTTGACATCGCACCCATACCGCCAGAGAAGTTATTCTCAAAAGCCTCTGGATCAATATCACAACCCTTCGCTGTAATACGGAAGAGATTACGAGCTTGCAAGTAAATGCGAGCATTGCTCATACCGATGTGGCGAATAAGTCCTTGGTCAAAGCTATAACTCAAAGTGAGGTCACGCATCTTCAAATAACTTGCATTACCCATATTGACATCACAGAATGGGAAATAGAACAAGTCCATATTCCAACTCTGTAAGTTTGGATAAATGGTCGTATTCTCATCACCAGCTTGCTTCCAACGCTGTCCCACATAACGGTTGTTATAATTAGAACCATGGAATGTATCTTTACGATACTTATGACCCAACTTGGCAATGAACATAAATGACAAACTCCAATTCTTATAATTGAAAGTATTGGTCAAAGACATATCTACCTTTGGAATAGCGGTTCCCTGATAATACACATCATCTACAGTTGCATTTGATGCCAAAGTCTTCTCACCTTTCGCATTATAGATTAAAGTCTCACCATTCTCATTCAAACCTGCAAAATGGTATCCAAAGAAACCATACATTGGATAACCCTCTGCCTGAATAGGTGATGTATAAGCCCAATAAGTTGGATAATTACGAGATACGTTATACTTCTTTACTTTATTCTTGTTGATAGCTATATTGTAAACAGCATTCCAAGAGAAGTCACGATTCTTGATAGGTGTACCATGTACAGACAGCTCAAAACCATTGTTGTCGATAGCGCCCACATTTCTTGTCATGGATGATGTACCCACTGTTGGATCCATTGCATCCCTTGCCAAAAGGTCGCTACTCTTTTTCAAGTAATAGTCAAAACTAAACCCAACACGCCCCTTCAAGAAATCAGCATCAATACCAATATTCGTTGTCTTGGTCTTCTCCCAACGAAGAGAATTGTTTGGATAAGATGAGATGCCATAAGAAACACCACCAGTAGTACTATTATAAGAACCAGTAGAAAGAATCAAGTATGGACCTTCAGAGAGTGAGATATTACCATTGACACCATAAGACATACGGAAATTCAAACGGTCAACCCAATCTACATCAAAGAACTTCTCATTCTTAATCTTCCAAGTTCCACCAACAGACCATAATGGTTTGTGACGATACTTTGGATTTGTACCAAAGAAGTTGGTCAAATCCTCACGGATACTACCACTTACAATATAACGGTCATCATATTCATAAGAACCATTGAAATACCAAGATACAAAACGGTTATCACGTAAGCCATAAGAACCATAATTGATAGATCCAGACAAAGTGTTTCCGTAAAGCAAATCTTGCTTGAATGTGTTACTCTTAAAATCTACAATATTAAATGGAGTAAACGAACCCGCAGTAGAATTGTAACCCAAACGAGTTTCATATTGATTACTATCTGTAAAGATACGACGAACCTCATTACCTGCCAAAGCACTTACACGATGCTTACCAAACTGACCACGATAATTCAACTGTGTACGAATCGTCCAGTTTTCACTCGTTGAACGAGTTTCATTGATCATATCACCATCTGGTACATAGTGGGTTGCAGAATTTGTCTTTGAGGTCATACTATTGTAAGCCAATCGCATATCATAGCTATTAGCTTCAGAAATTGCTTTGTAAATAGTATTATTACGAGACCATGTTCCTCCAAACTCAGCACTCAAACCTTTCCATATATCAAAGCGCAAGAATGCGTTTAAGCGAGCACCAAAGTTTTGCGTCTTATTATAGTCTTGATATGCGTCTGTAATTGGATTATAGCCAGTATCTTTCAACCCACTAACTTGCTTGAATGTCTCATCCAAAGCATAGCTAATGGTACGAAGACTAGTCAACTGACCGTTTTCATCAACCAACTGTGTATAAGGCTTCACGTATGAAGAATAATTGGTTAAAGTCTGCCATGATGTATTTGGAGAAGTTGCTCTTGAATATTTCAAGTTTGCAGCCACACCTACAGTTAAGAACTTATATGGTTTCCAAGTATTTTTGAAATCGACAATAAGTCTATTGTTCTTGGTGTTGATGAATGATTCACGTTCATTCGTATAGTTTACAGCCAAGTTGTAAGTAACGTCATCATTACCACCACTGATAGATACATTATGCATCTGCTGGAAAGCTGTACGGAACATATACTTCTTCATCTGAGCAAGGAAGTTATTATTTCTCAACTTGCTAATGCCCTGATTAAATTCATCTTCAGACATCATACCAGACTTGCGAGCTATCAGCATATACTCAACATCAGACAAATCAGTAGATTTCAGAGAAAGCGTATAGTCACTATTATCCTGATTATACAAGTCAAGCTCTGCATCTATATAATCTGAAGCATTAGCCATGTGCAAGTAATCCAAATCTGGCTTAGGCTCAAACTTGAACGTACCTTGATAGCTAACTTTTGTTTTTCCCTTAGAACCACCCTTTGTTGTTACAACAATAACACCATTGGCAGAACGAGAACCATAAATAGATGCTGCAACACCATCCTTCAAGACGGTGACATTCTCAATATTTTCTGGGTTCAAATCGCTAAGATCCCCTTCAGTAGGATAACCATCAACAACCAAAAGAGGCTTTGTTTCAGCATTCAATGTGGAAATACCACGAATAGAGATATTGCCATCCTTATCCAATACGACACCTGCAACCTGTCCTTCTATAACATTCTTTAAATCAGAATTTAGTTTTGATTCCAATTGTTTGCTAGTAATAGAGCCAAAAGAACCTGTGGCTCTTTCCTTTGAAATTGTCTGATAACCAGTTACAACAACCTCATCCAACAAATGATTGTCGTCATTCAATGTCAAAGTGATGTTTCTAGCATCCTTACGACAATTTACGTAATAAGAAGTTGGCTTCATACCAAGGAAAGAAACCAAGAGAGTTTCGCCTTTTCCTTTGTCAAGATTGATATTAAAGTTTCCCTCACTATCTGTTATGGTACCTACTCCCTTTTTCCCTTGTATGGTAACAGTAGCAGCAGGAATTGGTTCACCATTGCTATCCAAGACCTTACCAGAGATAAGAACCTTATTAGTAGAATGATTACTAGAAGATACTTTTATAGAAATCGTTCCATTATTTCTAACATAACTAACTGGCAGTCCTGCCAATACTTGATTCAATGCATCAGTAAGGTTATTCGCCTTTACTTTTGCATTTACCTTGTAAGACGCAAGATCTTCATAAGAAAAAACAATCTTAGTATTAAATCTCTCTTCCAACTGTTTCAAAACCGTGGTAAGCGGCTTTGAATTGATTACTTGCTCATACTTCACACCATTGGTCTGCGCAATGGCATAAGTACCATTGTAACCAGACAGCATCAATGCTAAGCATGTAGAAAATAGAAGTCTCTTCTTTCTCATAACAGCATATTTAGTATATTATTAAAATTGATAAACTCTCTCTTAATAGAATTAAGTTATGCCACTATGACGTGCCATTTTTCAAACAGGGCACCCTAATTGATAGAAATTTCAAGAAAAAACTTTCATTTTGTAAGAATTATATATAAAATATCAATAATTAAGCAAACAAAGTGATAACATCAACATTATTTTACTCTATCACTATCGTATTATCTTTCACCTTCACATTGATATCTGAAGAGGCATTGAGAAGCTTCAACGCTTCCTCCAAACTATCATTCATATTGCACATATAGTGGAAATGCTTGTTGAGCAACTGCTCGTCTCGACAGACCACATTCACATTATATACCCTACCCAACTGCTGCAATATCGTGCGAAGAGAGGCATTGTCAAAATAAAGAATGCCATCCTTCCAACTCGTGAAATCCTTTGGATTCACATTCTGTACCATCACATTGCCATGATCGATATAAGCATCTTGATTAGGAGCTATCTTTACCTTATTATTATTTAAAGATACCTCCACCGAACCTCGTACCAAGGTAACATGCACATCTTCATTGTCATAACAACGCAAGTTGAACTCCGTACCCAACACCTTGGTTGCTACAGAATTAGTCTTGATGACAAAAGGCAACGAAGCATCATGATGCACCTTGAAATACCCCTCGCCACAAAACTCGACATTGCGATTGTCCTTGCCAAAATTCTCAGCATACTTCAATACACTCTTTGCATTGAGATATACTTCCGTACCATCAGGCAAGGTGACATTCTTCTGCTCACCAGCCGCTATCGTAATCATATTATAAACGATATGGGTACGACAGTCTTTCTCTTTGACAACTATTGGTGCTTCTACATTCGTAGAAACGGAATCCCCGGCAACAGCAACCTGCTGTCGGCTTGCCCTCTTAGACTCTTGACCCGTCCATAAGAACAATAGCAAGGTTACTGCGGCAGCTCCAGCCATCACATACTTGAGGATAGAATACCACCGAGCATGAGACTCATTGTCGTCCTCCTCACTAGCAATTCTTGCAGATGGCTGAGTATCTCCAAAGAGATGCGTTTGCTCAAATTGGCTCCAAGCTGCATCTACATCTGGGGCTAATCCAGCCTTTCGATTGATGGCTTCATCCAGATCATTGATATCGCACAAGAAATCCATGCCCTCCTCATCTCTGAGCAGTGCTTCCAAACAATCTTCCTGACACATGGGACCATCGAGACTGTCTAAGACTTGTTGTTGAATATTCTGGTCTTCCATCGTTTCTTTTTAGTATTTATAAAACGAACTTACTTGAAAATACGACACCTTATTTTCTTTATAATTAGTTACAATACGTTAAGTTTGGTAAAACTAATGAGCTTTAAACTTTTGCCGCATGTAACTCAGGGCTTGCATGATGTGCTTCTTGACCGCACTTTCACTGATGCCCAACTCCTCGGCTACTTCCCGATATTTCTTACGCTGTACATAGCACATCGTCACTATCTGCTGGGTACGTGGAGTCAACTCGTCCAAGGAACGCATGATGGTTTGTATCTTCTCTTCATGCAAATCCACCTCTTCGGGATTGAAACTTTGCTTGCCAACCGCCATTACGCTCGCCTGCACATATCGACTACGGATGTTTTGCTTTCGGATATAGTCGAGACAGACATTTTTCACCGCCGTCAAGAGATAAGAAGACAACTTGTCCACGTCGCTATCTTGCAATCGACGCCAAACCAGTTCGAAAGCATCAGCAACAACATCCTTGCTTGCCTCGTCATCATGCAAAATGCGCAAGGCAAGATAGTAGGCTTTGCCATAGTTGTCCCTAAATAATTGTTCGAAACTAGCTTTGTCCATTCTCTTCTTATCTTCACTCTCTACAATGGAGACTTGTCCATTGCCAAATAAAAGTACAGCCTTGCTCTATTTCGAAATAAAACAAGGCTGCACACGATATAAAACTTCGTAAGTTATTTCACCTGTGAAGTAACAGGATTTCTCACTCCCTTCATGCCAATCAAGAATGCCTTTGCACTACCAAACTTCAAGAACATATCCAAGCGTACTGGAATATGGTTTTCATCATCGGTGACATAGAAGTCCACGATACGCTTGTACTTACCATCCTCATACTCCATATAGGAAAGGCGCAAACAGCGATATTTCACGCCATTGTCTGCCTTGATAGTTTCCTTACCAGAAAATCTTATTTGGGCTGGTGTCCTGCCATTTCCATCGACGATAGGGAATTTGACGACATAACCCTTCTTCCAGTTGGCAGGATCGAAACTACGGGCACGGAGGAAGATGTTCAGCATGTCAAATACGCAATCATCATAGCTGACTTTCTTCCAGGAATGAGAACCGTCATTACGCTGACGATGCATCTTGACATGACACTTGCCGCCAGAATAGCTGTAGAAATCCTCATCTACCGTATATCGCTTGCCCTCACGAGCTCCCTTGCGGAAATACATCGGAGACATATCGGTACCCGTATAGCTCAAAAGCGTATCACGAAGGACAAAGAAATCATCTACCTTGTGATTTCCTCTCGTCACCAATGAGGTGCGATAAGCGGGCTTGCCATGCTTGGTACTCTGCACAATAGACATGCTGGCTGTACCAGCCTTCACCCACACAAACTTCCAGTTGTAATACAAATTGTAAGTGAGAAACTCACCCGACTTGAAGGCAGTATTACGGAAAGTACACTGGGCAGACACTGTAGTGCTGACCATCAGCAGTAATACTGCTATCCACAATGACTTCATTCTTTTCATAGTTCATCATATTTTAGGAATGTATTGTATGCCAAGTTTCTTGGCACGCTCTACATTCTGGTTCTTTACTTTTTTCTCCTTGTCTGGCTTCTGCTTGGTGATGGCACCTGGCTTCTGGCGTGACAATGGTTTCTCCTTAGGATCCCAAGATTCCGTGACATCCCACTTCGCCTTACATTCGATAGCTCCAGGATAGTAATATACTTCTTCTGCCTGCTGGTCTTCATCATAACAGCCCGTATCCCACTTGCCGTTATTGTTGCGATCCACTATCAGGCGCAAGTAATATTTCTGTGGCTTCAGATAATAAAATTCTGCCACACCATTGATGGCCTTCACTTCCTTGACTACCTGATCCTGACCATTGAGCAACTGTACAAGCAGCGGTTCGTCAGTCAAACTGGTGATATTGACCAGAAGAGTACCATACTCATCCAGCGAAGATACCTTGAATCCCTGTTTGATAGCCGTGGTAGCCAATCCGTAGATGTCTTCGAAAGCCGCAGAATCTACTTCCAGACTATATTCGATATTCGGACGCCATTCGCCTCGCAACTCATATTCCCTCAACTTATTCGGAACCGGCTTAAACTCGAAAGGTGCCCGATACCAGAGCGTATCATGCTTGGCATAAAGATGAATGCCTGCCGTATCTGCCTTTGAGAGAGGCGTAGGGAACGTAAATCGGATGTTCTTATCCGGATCCAACTGGGATGAGACACCCACCTGCACTTCCAATGGCTTGAGAGGCATGATGGAATCGTAAGGCTCTCCTTTCTTCTTGAGTTTTTCCTGTTTCTTTGTCCAGTCTTCCAGTTCCTTATTGAGCTGTTTCTGTCGCTTGGCGTATGGAGTCTTTGCCAATATCTCCAATGTATCAAGCTTATTCACCAATACGCCGGTACTGTCGGTCATGCGATAAGCCAATTCCATCCGCAGCGTGTCCTGATTGACCAACGCAGTATCTTTCAACCAGTAAGTAAGGGTATCCTTCTTCTCTACTGCCTCCAGCAGGAAAGCATCTTTCTCATTGAAATTCAGACCCTTGATGGTAGGCAGGATGCTATCTCCATAACTGAAGAAGAGAGAGAAATTGTTGGGTTCCTTGCGCTCTGACTTCAGAAAATAACGGTCGGTAAGCGTTTCGGTGAATGCTCTCAGCACAATATCGTCTGGATAGAAATGGGTGTAATCCACCTGGGCGATAGACTTGATATGAAGGGTATCAATCCAAGTGGTATCCTGTCTGACGTCCGGCTTGCAGGAAGGTACGATGATGTCATGAGAGAAAGCTAATTTCTCGCTTTTCTGATTGAACATATAGTTGCCATCCATATCCTGCAAGGCATAGATGCGATAAGAGCCTGGTGCAATACCCTTCACTACGAAACGGCCACGGCTATCCGTACGGCTCACTCGGAGCATCGGCTTGGTCTTGAATGCCGAATCAGCCTGATCGCTATACAGACCCACCAAAATACCCTTGATCGGTTCCAGATTTTCTGCTTCGAGCACATATCCGGATACTTCCATGGTGTCGATAGCCTCGCCCGTAGAAAAACTATAGGTGAAGTTACCCATCGGATTGTTCTCATTGTTATCGCTGATAGCATCAGAGAAATCAATGGTATAAGTCGTATTCGGCTTCAGGGAATCGACCAGAGAGACGGTGATTTTCTTACCCGCAGCCTTGATTTCTGGAGCCTCCAACTGAGGTGGAGACACGATGACTTTCTCAGAAGGATTGTCGAGCTTGATAAACTCATCGAAGTAGATGCTTACTTTCTTGCTCTTCACCCCTACTCCGCCATCTGCCGGGTCGGCACCTATCACCTTAGGCGGAGTTTCATCATACCATCCTCCGTCTGGCTGCCCCATCTTGGCACAGGAAACCAAAAGCAGAAAAGCAAGCAGATAGAGAGGCAAAAACAGAGTTTTTTCCTTCTGGCTGTTTCCAACTAAAAAATCTAATATCTTCTTCATTATTCTTACCTTTCTGCTAATTATTCTTATCCTTTAATATATCATAAACTTCCGGATGAAGCCATGATTTACTGATTCATCTGGAGCATCTCGTCGATATTCTTACGGCTGTTGCTCAGACGAGGTATCTTATGCTGTCCACCCAACTTGCCCTTGCTCTTGAGCCAGTCGTTGAAGAGATTAGGACGGGCCTTCACAATCTCCAGATGCTGGAGAGTAACATCGTGGAAGCGCTTTGCCTCATAATCACTGTTGATTTCCTGCAGATGCTGATCCAACAATGTGGCAAACTCATCGAGACTTGCCGGTTCCTTAGAGAACTCTATCAGCCACTGATGACGGCACTTTGCATTACTGTCCATAAACACAGGTGCTGCCGTATATTCTGCCACCTGGGCTCCTGTCTTATCACAAGCATACTTCAGTCCCTTCTCGGCATTGTCCATAATCAGTTCTTCGCCAAAGGCATTGATGAAATACTTGGTACGACCCGTGATGACAAACTTATATGGATTCTTGCTGGTAAACATGACTGTATCACCAATGAGATAGCGCCACAATCCACAGGAAGTAGTAATAACCATCGCATAGTTCTTGCCTATCTCCACTCCCTGCAATGGCACTACGGTAGGATTGTCGGTACCAAATTCATCCATCGGGATAAATTCATAGAAGACATCATAATCCACCATGAGCGACATGGAAGGGTCTGACGGATCATCCTGCAAACCGAAGAATCCCTCGCTGGCATTATAGGTTTCCATATAATGCATGTTAGGAGAAGTGATGAGCTGCTCATACTGCTGGCGATAAGGAGTAAAAGCGATACCGCCATGGAAGAAGACCTCCAGATTAGGCCATACCTCCTCCAGATGCTTCTTGCCGGAAAGTTCCATCACACGAACCAATACGCTGAGCATCCAACTTGGAACACCCGAGATATTGGTTACGTTCTTATTCATCGTTTCACGGGCAATGCGGTCGCGTTTCACCTCGAAATCGCTCAGAAGAGCTGTCTGCTTCTTTGGAACACGCACCAGATTGGCAAGTGGATTGATATTTTCGATGAGGATGGCACTCAGGTCTCCCACCAGACTTCCCTCTACATTATAATTAGGTGAATGGCTGCCGCCGAGAATCAGACTCTTGCCATCAAACAGTTTACTTTTCGGATTATTACGGAGATAATATGCCACAGCATCAAAGCCACCGGCATAGTGGATGCCATGCAATCCGTCTCGTGAAACAGGGATAAACTTACTCTTGTCATTGGTAGTACCAGACGACTTAGCATACCATTTCACGGTTCCAGGCCAGAGAACATCCTGCTCTCCGTGGCGCATACGGTCGATATCCCCTTTCAGTTCCTCATAGGAATTGACAGGTACATTTTTTGCGAATTTCTCGTAACTATCAGTCGTATTTAGTAGATGCTTAACGCCATATTCTGTATTTTTGCCCTTATTGATAAGGTGCATGAGTACTTTATGCTGCATATGTTCTGCATCATAAAGGTACTTCTCCAACTCTTTTTGGCGAGGTTTGAAGACGTTGCTTACTATACTTGTTAAACTCATATATGATATTAATATCTTTTGAGTTGCAAAATTAACCTAAACTTTTCATATAGAGAAAGTTTTTACTATTTTTAATATTAAATATATGACTTTAAAAAGAAAAGAAGAATAACTAAGGCTCGGAATTCGCACTTTTTATTCGTAATAAAGCTCATTTTTCTTCAAGTCAATATAAAAATTATAGCAGTTCCCCAAAGCGGACACAATAAAAGATTCAACAGATAATCTGCGCTAACATACATTTTTACATACATTAGCGCAGATTATCCGTGAATAATTTGCGCTAATGACCACTTTTTTGTATCTTTGCGCAAAAAATAACGAATCAAATATGGAACAGGAGTTGGTAGGAAGAGAAGTCGAACTTGAAGACCTCAACAAATATTTAAACTCTGAAAGATCTGAGTTTATCGCCGTTTACGGAAGAAGACGTGTGGGAAAGACTTTTCTCATAAGAAAAGCCGTAAAGGATCATTTTGCCTTTTTCATGACAGGAATGCATGGCGTTGGTAAAAGCGAACAACTTGTCAACTTTAGCATAGCTCTGCAAAAATATACTCACTCTGCAACTCTACAAACTTTCAAGAGTTGGTTATTGGCATTCTATGGCCTTGAACAATATTTAGAATCACTCCCCCACGGCAAAAAAGTCATTTTCATAGATGAATTGCCTTGGATGGATACTGCCAAATCTGGCTTTATCCCTGCATTGGAAAACTTTTGGAATAGTTGGGCTGTACTACGTAATGATATCAAACTCATCGTTTGTGGCTCTGCCACTTCTTGGATGATCAACAACTTAATTCACAATCGTGGAGGATTACACAATCGCCTAACCCACCACTTGGTTCTTAAACCATTTACACTACATGAGTGTGAAGAATACTTCCAAACATATCACTTCGGATATAGCAGAAAACAAATAGCAGAATGCTATATGGTGATGGGTGGAATACCGTATTATCTATCCATGATGGACAAATCGAAGAGCTTGGCACAAAACATTGACCAACTATTCTTTGCGGAAAATGCAGAATTAAAAGGTGAGTTCGACGAACTATATCGTGCCTTATTCAAAAAATCTACCGACCATATTGCCGTGGTTACTACTCTTGCCAACAAGGGTATTGGCATGACACGTCAAGAATTGGTGAAATCGTCAGGTCTTACTGACAATGGAGCTTTCTCCACGGTATTAGAGGAGTTGGAACAATGCGGTTTCATCCGTTTATATGAACCATTCTCCACCAGCACCAGAATGAGCGGTGATTCTCGTCAGAAACGAAATACACTATTTCAATTGATAGATTTCTACACGCTCTTCTACTTCAAATTCATCAAGCACAATAAATACCAAGACTCTCATTTCTGGTCTTCATCACAAAATACGCCTATGCACCATACATGGATAGGACTATCATTTGAAATGCTCTGCCTAAACCATATAGAGAGCATCAAACAGTCCCTCGGCATATCGGGTGTTCAAACGATAGTATGTTCCTGGCGTAGCAACAAAACAGAAAAGGGCGCGCAAATCGACTTACTTATAGATCGCAAAGATGAAACCATCAATCTCTGTGAAATTAAATTCTATAATGGTCCATTTGAGATTAGTAAGGAATACGAAGAAAAGTTGCAAAATAAAATCAGTACATTCTTAGAAGAAACAAAAACTAAAAAATCTCTCATCCTTACATTCATTACTTCCTTTGGGATAAAGGAGAATAAACACAGCGATATCGTGCAAAAACAAATCACAATGGATGATTTATTTGCGCAAAAAATATGATAATACCAATAAAGGCTTTAGTGATTGTCTATTTCACTAAAGCCTTTATTGTCTGCTTTTATTCCTCTGCAAATGCAGCGGCTTCGGCGGCAGCGATGATATCCTCACGGCTCTGTATCTTAGGCTGTGCGGAAATATCGCTCAAATCAAATTCATCTTCTTCCTGTGAATCGGTTGTCTCGACAGTATTTACCTTCTTGACAACCCTATCCTCGAAAACCTCTTCCTTGAAGACATTCTCATGCTTCTCCGGTTCTTTAGTTTCCGTATTCTGAGAGATAATGAAGTCATCCTTCACCTCAGTATCAGGAACATTCTCCACAGGTTCCTCTTCCATCTTGGTTCTGTTAGCCTTGGCAGAGAATACAGCATCTATAAACTGCGGTTCCTTGCGCAATCGCTCCAGGGTAAGCTTACAAGCAGCCTGCTGGCTTTCCTTCTTGGAATATCCAGTGCCCTTGTCACCCTCTATGCCTTCTATCGTCACCAGGAAAGTAAACATAGGGTTTCCATTACCATCCTTCTTCTGGTCGCATAATACAAACTCAATGTTCACGCGGTTCTTCTGGCTCCATTCGATAAGCTTGCTCTTGAAGTTGACCTCCTTATAAGCCACCTTATCGATGTTGATCATTTTTGCCAGAATGCGCTGCTTCATGAATTTCATGCAGGCATCATAACCACGGTCCAAATAGATGGCACCCACCAAAGCTTCGAAAGCATTTCCTCCCATATAGCTGTTATGAGAAGAACTGTGTCCGTTAGATAAAACAAGTTGGTTGACTCCCATCTCCTGGGCTAATTTATTGAGCGTATCACGCTGCACCAATTTACTTCTTGTATTGGTAAGAAATCCCTCACGCTTTCCAGGGAAATGTTGATATACAATATCGCCCACAACAGCATCCAGCACGGCATCTCCCAAGAATTCCAATCGCTCATTGTTGACAGGCTTTCCCTTGGCATTACGGTGCATAATGCTCTTATGCATCAGCGCCATCTTATAATAACTGATATTGTGAGGATAGAAACCAAGAATCTGGTACAAAGAAAAATAAAGCTCTTTGTCCTTGCGGAAAGAGAGCTTTATTCTATCTATTAAATTATTCAGCATACTTCTTGAATACTACAC
>FR893282.1:0-2503 GCA_000436035.1 Prevotella sp. CAG:732
GTCTCTTTTTGCTCCCTTGCGAGCCACCAACGTGCGCCTTGCCCGTCGATGATAGATGTCTCGCCTTCACCTTCTATCACAATGTCGCTTTGATTCTTGTTCTTGCAACCGATGAACAACGTCTTGTTGTTCGGTGCCTTACCATATTCTACCAATTTTAAAGTCGCCCCTGCGCACAAGTGGAGGATGGTCTTCGACTTGATGCTAAGTACCTCTGTGGTACTCGTCATCTGGTCGGTGCTACCAAACATCCATGTTCCTGCTGGAATGACGACCATGCCACCGGTGGAAGGAACGGCATCCAGAGCTTTTTGGATAGCCTTGGTGTTGTCCGCAGAGGAGGTAGATGCACCATAGCTGGTAATATTAAATGTATTTGCCGCAGTAATGGCAGGCAACTGAGGCAATGCCACTGCTGTCCATCCTTCAGGCGTGTTTTGTGCGCTTTGCTCTGCAGTAATTCCTGCGAAAGTCTGAGCCTTTGCAAATGTAGGCAAAGCCAAGAGTGCTGCGAGCACGATAGTTTGTAAGATTGATTTCTTCATTTTTTTCTTAGGTTTGATATTATGTGGCAAAGTTACAATTATTCTTCCTATTATAGTGTATGATGGAATGTAAAAGCAAACGCAAACGATTACGGATAAATACAATAAAGTGCAATGCCCATATCAGGTGTGGAAAAGCAAAAATGGCATGACAGCTTGCCTGCCATGCCTTTTCTGAATATGTTGCTAGATGAAGTTTCGTTTCATCTAAAGTCTTTACCTCACGATTACCTTGCTGGTCTTCTTGCTTCCGTCAGCGAATGACTTCACGAGGATGTTGATACCTTTCTGAAGGTGACTGAGCTGCATGCCATCTACTGAGTAAATGACAGTCTTGATAGCATCGTCAGATGAGATGACCTTGTCGATGCCTGTGGCTGTTGACTCGCTCAAGCCGAAACCACCCATCTCGTTGGCTGCTCTCACCTCGTACTTAGCAGATGCGTCGTCGATGGTATATTCAGTCTCGGTAGTCAAGGCAGCGAACTCGCCGTTCTTCTCGACCATATACATATTAGCATTGCCTGTCCAAGTCAACTTGCCGTTGGCTACCTTGGCAGCGATAGGGTCCTTTTGAGAAGCCAATGCAGCAGGTGTCCAGTCGGTGAATACCTTGTCGAGGGAATATCCTGCGGCTTCATCTGCTGTGAGGATGATGTTCTCTTCTGGTTTTGTAATGCTAGCCTTTGTTGCTTTGAATGTCACCATCTTCTCGCTTGGGGAGAAGACATTGCCATCGGCATCCTTCAAGAAATCGAGGCGGAACTTATCGGCGGCGTTGTTTCCCATGGCATCGATGGTGAAGTATGACACCTTCTTTCCGTCGTCATTGATTTCATCTTTTTGGTTGATGGTGGTGTTCAACCAAGTAAGGCGAGTGATTTCATCCCATGAACGACCTAGGGAGAATCTTGCAGCCTTATTTTCAATAGTGCAGTCCTTGAAGATGTAACCCCATTCGCTCTTGCTATTAGGAGCTGCGATAACATCATCGCCAGACTTACCGCTTGCGCTTCGACTCTCATTGACGAGAAGTACTCTGTTGAAGTAGGCATCACCACCACCACAGATATAATCTACAGTACCATGAATTTCAGAGTCCTCGAAGTAGTATTGTCCCTTGCCTTGTGGGTCGTTGCTATAGTAGGTGTCTTGGTAAGAGAGCATCTTCACTTTCTTGCAGATGGTCTGTGTACCACGGTCTTGCAAGCAGATGGCACGACCAGCATCTTTTGCATTATAATAGTCGTAGGCGTTCTGCAAGGTAAGGTCTTGGATATAGAGGTTCTTACCAGTGTTGAGGATGGTGGCTGTTACGCCGATACCCTCTATCTCTGGTTTGTTGACGATGATGGTCTTATCCATACTCTCACCAATAAGTGAGATGTTGTTGCCACTGATAGTAGTGAGGCAAGCCTCGCCGAGGTCATATGTGCCGTTAGGCAAGAAGATGTATGAGCGAGGTGCGTTGGCTGCGGAATTGAAACCGTTAACCAATTCCAGTGTAGTGGTAAAACTCTTCGCATCGCCAGTCTTCACCGTGTACCAGTTACCATTCTGGGTGTAGGCAGGCTCAGTCATATTGATGATGCTGAGGCTGTGGATGTAGTTGGAACCTGTGCCATCGAAAGAGAGAATGTACTCGCCACTTTCATCTAAGGTGTTCTCGATGACAGCGGTGGCTCCATCAGTGCTAGCCTTGGCGGTGATGCTTGCTATCTGTGTGCCGCTTGGACTGGTCAGGATGATGTTGCCTGAGCCTGAATAGTTACAGAGATTCATCTTGATGTAACCTTTGCCACCCATAAGCAACTTGATCTTGTCGGTAGCGGAGAATGTCCATCCATGAGTTGTGTCATGCCATTTGCCATTGCCCTCTGGGTTGAATGCCTCGTGGTCATCTGCGTCAAAGTTAGCATTTCTCAGGTTGAAGTCGTAGCGTTCTGTAGTGCTAGCTG
>FR893282.1:2543-4395 GCA_000436035.1 Prevotella sp. CAG:732
GTGATGAGAGGGTAGAGACTGAGATTGCCAGTAACAATGTCTTTGGTAGAATACTTCTTTGGACTTTCTTTGATTTCAGTACACCAGCCACGGAACTTCTGCCCATTGCCGATTGTCAACTTGCTTTCTGCTTCCGTAGAGAATGCGCCAATGGCATCATCCTCGGTGACGCTCTGTGTGCCGATGACAGTAGAGCCGTCCACATTATAATAGGTAAGGGTGTACTGCTCCTTCTCTGCCACGTTGTCCATATCTACGTTGGCATAGATATCGAGCTTGAGGAGGAAGGCGTAATTGCCACTGTCAAGATTGGTAAAACGTAGTTGAACATTGGTACGGTTCACATCAATTGTAATATCTGTGCCAGCTATAGGGTAAGCTGGAGTGTCGCTCAGTAAAACCCAATCCGTGTCACCATCTCCCTTGCATTCCAATTTGTAACCACGAGTTTTTCCACCAGTGGCTCCATTCATATAATGAACCTTTGTGATGCTAGGGATGGTGGAAGTCATCACGTATGTTTCTGCAGTCTTGGGTGCTTGCAGATAACCGCCGGTAGCATTTCCTAGCTTGCCGGCTTGTTTGTTGGTTGAACTAATCTCTGTGTTGTAGAGGATAAAGTCGAAAGCTTCCTTGGTGTACTTGTTCTTCACCGTCACCTTCGATTCTGATTTTGTAGCACTGGCATCCTTCCATTCCGAGAAGTCGGTGGAGTAGATAGCCTTTTCCTTGATGTCCACTGCTTTAGCGATGAAGCTAAAGACAAGCATCAGGCAAATCATTCCGAGTTTGAGTAGATTTTGTTTCATTGTTTGTAACTTTAGGTTTGTTTTTGTTGTTTATGTTTGGCAAAATTACAATAAAAACTCGAAAGTACTATACGGCAAGATATTGAAACGTACGTAATCGTTTGCGTGCGATAGAATGATGCTAGAAAGAAACTTATTGTGAAAATGTGCTCTGAATATTTGGTTGTTACAAAGTTTTTGTGTACTTTTGCCGCAGTTTAATCATTTAATACAGAATTGTTATGGCAAGACCAATTAAGGAAACTCCAATACTTTTTGGAGACGACGCTCGTCGATTCGAGGAGCGTATGATGCAGGTTCGTAGAGAGAGTCCACAGGACAGATCTAGACGAATGGCAGACTATGAGAGTGCGATGAGAATTTTTAAAGGTTAAGAATTTATGGAAAGAGAAGAAATTGAATCCAAATATTCAATCTGAAAACTCCAAAATGGCGAAGACACTCACTTGTTTGATTGCGGAGACGAAGATTTGAATGATTTTATTTTGAATGAGGCGAAACTATACCGCAAGGAATTGCTTGCAGTTTCGTATGTATTGGAACAAGTGGAAAGTCATTTGGTTCATGCTTATTTTAGTATGGCAAATGATAGAATCTCCTTGGCTGACTTTGAAAGTAAGACGGAGTTTAACAGATTCCGTAAAGTAAGGTTCGTAAATGAAAAGCGAATGAAGAGTTATCCTGCTGTTAAACTTTGTCGTTTGGCTGTAGATAGAACTCTGAAAGGGCATTCTATAGGTACTTACCTCTTGAACTTCATTAAGAGTTTCTTTGTCGTGAATAATAAGACGGGATGTCGCTTTTTGACGGTGGATGCTTATGCTCCAGCTATTCCGTTCTATGAGAAGAATGGTTTTGTGCCATTGAATGATGATGACAAAAACGCTCCTACTCGTTTGCTCTATTTTGACTTGCGAGATATTGCTGATGAGCTGGACCAAAACTAAGGTATAACTAAAGTCGCACGTAATCGTTTGCGTGCGATTTTGGCGTTTTAGTGTAGCGAAGTAGGGAAGAAAGAGTTACCTTTGCAGAAGATAAAC
>FR893283.1 GCA_000436035.1 Prevotella sp. CAG:732
CTGGTTCGTCGATTGTCACAAATCTAAACTCTAGTTATAGATTTTTCTCTCCCTTCACTTTTCAGAAACTTCACCTCATTATCAACAACTTGCAGTGAATGGACAATACAGAGACTACACTTCGACACGCTCAGTTTCATCTTATGCAAGCCCGGTCTATAGCATCAATCCTCCCAATAATAACGATACGAGAATAGGAAGATAACGATGAAAGAACTGCGTTTTCGTCGATTGCGTGACATATGCCACGCAATCACACGGCAGATGTAACACAATCGCTTGACATATGTCGTGCGATTACGTTACATATGTCAAAGTATAAATAAACCTAATTTATAACACCGAAAAGTACGAGTTCTCACATTATTATGTATATTTGCAATTGGTTTTATAAGCCATAAAGCCAACAGATAACTAAGCAAAACCATAAACAATTCAAAGACATGGAACTGAAATATGACATCTACACGCTCAACAATGCACAAGGCATTGGTGAGAAACGCCAATATGTTCGCTTGATCCAACACGAACCTTTGACAGCAAAAGAACTACAGGAGAAAATCGAAACCCGCTGCTCTCTCACCAAGGGTGATGTGGCTGCGGTATTGTCAGAGTTGCATGACATCTGCGTGGAAGAATTCTCCTTGGGTCGCCGTTTCTACATTCCCGAAATCGGTTACTTCTCCCTGTCGGCAAGTCTTGACATGCCAAAAGACAATCCCGACAAGAAGATTACGGGTATGGAAGTAAGCATCACCGGCATCAACTTCCGCCCAGAGGCAAAACTCTTGGAGCAAGTTCAGAGAAACACCCATTTCGTTCGCTCAAAATACACAAGCCAATCCACACAATATAAAGAGGAAAAGTTGTTGGCGAAAATCAAGGAGTATCTCCAAGAGAATCGTTACATCACCACTCGCATCCTGCGCATCCTCTTCGG